>JAGDAM010000350.1 GCA_017959485.1 Clostridia bacterium | reverse complement strand
TCCTGCGATTTCTCAACAAAAACAGGCACTAAAAATACTCGGCAATCTCCGCACGCGAATTGTGCGGTGGTTGCCCTTGACAAATACTTTAACCTCAAGTATAATTATTGGTATTAGTATTAAGGCAATACCGCACAATTCGACGCGCACGTCTTGCCGGCCCTTTTGATGCCGGTATTGCCTTAGAATTATTTCTCCCTGCCTTTCGCGGGAAGAGGCGGCGCCGATCGCGGTGCCGCCGGTTATAACGAGGTAAAAATGAAAAAGCTGAAAATCGCGGCAGCCGTCGTTCTGGCTTTGCTGGCCGCGGCGACCGGTCTCTTAATCTTTAACAAATGCGGACAGAACGGAGACACGCCGTCAGAGACCTCGCCCGCCATGTCCGGGGATGAGAGCAGATATCCGCCCGATACCCTTTCTCCGGAGGACGGCTCGGATACCGCGGACGGTACCGGCGCGCCGGACGTCACATCGGGAACCGAAAACCCGGGCCCCGGAACTTCGGCGTACGAAACATCGTCTCCGGAAACTTCCGCGCCCGAAACTTCCGAGCCTGAAACTTCGGCGCCTGAGACTTCCGCGCCCGAAACTTCCGCGCCCGAAACATCGGAACCCGAAACTTCCGCGCCCGAAACTTCCGCGCCTGAAACTTCCGCGCCCGAAACATCGGAGCCGGCTGTGACGGAAGCTCCGGAGGAGACAACCGCGGAGACGTCCGCAGAGACCGAAACGCAGCATATCCACAGCTTTTCATCCGACTGGAAATCAGACGGCGCCGCTCACTGGAGAGTATGCGACTGCGGCGCAAAAAGCGATCCCGAGCCGCACCTGTTCGGCGAGTGGAAGGTGACGTCCGCCGCGACGTGCACGTCCGACGGAGAGAAGACACGCGGCTGTCAGGTATGCGGATACATCGAAAAGGCAACCGCGGAAAAAACAGGCCACACGCCGGTGACCGACGAGGCCGTTGCCCCCGCCTGCACCGAACCCGGCCTGACCGAAGGCAGCCACTGTTCGGTCTGCGGAGCGGTGATTATTCCGCAGCAGACCGTCGAAGCTCTCGGCCACTCATTCGAAAACAACGTCTGCACCCGCTGCGGTTTTGTCGGTGAGGTCGCGGAGGATCAGGTATACGTGATCGGCGAAGACACCGGCAAACGCGGTGAATTCGAAAAGCATTTCATCCTCTCGGACGGCAGCATGATCGCCGTTACATACGCCGAGTCCGTCCATCTGCGCGGAGAAAACGGAGAATGGACCGACGCGGACAACACCCTGACGCGCGTCGGGGACGGATACGTTAACGCTTCCGGCGGGATGATATTCCCTGCCGCCAGCGGCGACTCCGACTTCATCTCCCTCTCGGGAGGAGGAAGCTCCCTGCTCTGGCAGCTGGGCGCCGGGGACGCCGACGGCAACCTGCTGAAAAAGGCCGGCAGTCAGGGGACCGTCCTCAATCATGAGGCAAAAGAAGGGCCG
Organism: Clostridia bacterium; assembly: GCA_017959485.1. Next base: position 504 of record JAGDAM010000350.1, on the reverse strand, counting down.
ATATCGGTCACCGCCCCCGAAGCCTTCGACCTGCCCGAGCTCAGAAGCGAGGTAAGATACGGATCCGGCGATACCTCGGGACTCTCCGAGCATTATTCCACCGGAGCGAACAAGATCGAGGGAGAACTGATCATCGGCGAAAGCGAAAAGGGAAACGTCTCTTCCTTCACGGTCGCGGTCAGGGGCAACGGTCTCGAGCCGATGCTGAACACCGACAGATCGGTCTCCTTCTGGGACGCCGACGGAAACGAACTCTTCTCGGTGAAGGCGCCCTGCCTCAGGGATTCGGCGCAGAACTGTACGGCGGTTTTTGACATCGAGATAGAAACCACCGGGGACGGATATCTGATAATCTTCACACCCGGCAGCGGCTGGCTGTCTTCCGGACAGAGAGTAGACCCTGTATCCTTCAGTATGGCTATCGTGAACGCGGATTATCATTCGAACGTCGCCGACACCTACGTGAGGGAATGGTCGTATGCCGACAATTCCCGTGATCAGCTG
>JAGDAM010000349.1 GCA_017959485.1 Clostridia bacterium | reverse complement strand
TTAACCCTCAAAAAGGCGTTTTTGCCTCAAAAAAAGCAGAATAGTTGCCTTTGTCAACAGTATATCATATTTCGGGATAAAAATCAAGGTATTATAATAAGCATATAATGACTGCCGCGCCGCCCAAGGCGGACGGGGAAGGAAATCATCATGAAAAAAACGTTATCGTTCATCCTGGCGCTGCTGATCGCGGCCGGGGCGCTCGCTTTCGCCGGATGCGCCGGCGGCGGAGGGGAAGACACGACTCCCGGCACGACGGCGGCCGTCGACCCCGAAGGCACCGGTTCCGAAAAGAGCACCGAGCAGATCCTCGGGTTCGGGAAGGAAGACAACGACGGCCAGGTCTTCACCATACTTCAGAACAACTCGTCCGACCTCGCGTCGGATATCTACGCCGAGGACACCACCGGTTCGATCCTCAACGACGCGACTTACAACCGGCTGCTCGCCTGCGAGGAGTATCTCGGAATCAAGATCGAGTTCCGCCTCGAGCCGGGCCAGTGGAACAGCAAGATGCCGGATATGATATACAACGACGTCGCGACCAACGCGACCTCCTCCTTTGACCTTGTAAACATGGGCCTCAACACCGGCATTATGGGCGGGCTCGTCGGGTCGTATTACAACATCCGCGAGATGGAGAGCGTTAACCTCTCTCACGAATGGTGGGTAAGCCAGATCGCGGAGGACGCCTCCATAGCCGGGAAGCTGATCTGCCTCGTGGGCGACGTAAACAAGAGCACCTACGGCTATATGGGAAGCGTTTTCGCGAATATGGAGCTGACCGACACATTCAATCTCGGAGTCGATTTCTACCAGCTCGTCAAGGACCGCAGCTGGACGCTCGACAAGTTCCTTGAACTGTCGAAAAAAGTCGTCGACGACAAGGACGGAGACTTCGTCATCGCCCCCGAGAGCGACGTCTTCGGATGGGCCAACGTGGGTATCAGCTCGCGCGTCATGTGGAGCTGCGCCGACGTCAACATCATCGGCAAGGACGCCGACGGAAAGTTCGCCTGGGCGGAAACGCTCGACGACCGCACTCTCAACTTTGTGGAGAAGCTCTATGAGGCGAGCCAGCTTAACAACGTCTTCTATTACGCGACAATACTCGGTGACAACGGAGCCGTCAAGGCGTTTTCGGAGAACAGATGCCTCTTCCTCACCTTCCTCGTCTACACCGCCCAGAAGCTGACCGAGATGGAGAGCAAGTACGCCATTCTCCCGATGCCTCTTTACGATTTTAACCAGAGCGATTATATAAGCGCGAACATGTCGGCGCTTGACGCCGTCTTCTTCCCGGCGAACATTGCCTCGGACGATCTCTCGGGCAAGGTCGCCGAGTTCCTCGGATGGTACGGAAGGGAAAAGATAGTTCCCGCCTACTACGACGTGTCTCTGAAATTCCAGTACAGCAACGTGGACGCCAACGTCGAGATGCTCGATCTTATCCGCGACAAGCTCAGAATGACCGGTAACGAGCTCTTCGGCACCGTCGGAAACGGTATCGGACTGACCGCCATGACCGCCGCCAATACCGCGACGAACGGATTTTACGCTCAGCCGGTCAAGATCTGGAAGGAAAAGATCAAGAATCTCCAGGCGACCCTGGACGATTATATGGGAGAATACGAGGATTAAGACAATGAAAAACCGTCAGATTGTTTTTACGGCTCCGAAAATAGCGGAGCTTCTCGAATATGAAATCCCCGACGCGCTCAAGCCGAACGAGGTGAGAGTAAAGACGAAATACACCGCCATCAGCAGCGGGACCGAGAGGGCGAATCTTATCGGAGAAGTCAATATCTCGGGTCTGCGCCGGCTCTGCAACTCGGATTTTCCCCGCAAGGTCGGATACTGCGGCGTCGGAGTCGTCGAAGAGGTCGGAGAAGCCGTAAAAAAGGTTAAACCCGGCCAGCGCGTCGTCATCTACTTCGGAAAGCACTGCGAACACAACGTCATTCCCGAGGAGAAGGCGGTCCCGGTGTTCCCCGAGACGCTGACCGACGAGGAGGTAATCCTCATGGTCATCGGATGCTTCCCCGAGAACGCGATCCGCAAGACCCGTCTGGAACTCGGCGAAAGCGTTTCGGTCGTCGGTCTCGGCATACTCGGGCTGATCGCCGTCCAGCTGGCGAGAGCCGCCGGAGCCGCGCCGGTCATAGCCGTCGATCTCGACCGCGGATGCCGCGAAAAGGCGCTGAAGACGGGTGCCGACTACGCCGTCGATCCGTCCGAACCCGGATACGAGGAGACTATGAAAAAGCTGACCGGCGGAAAGGGCGTCGACGTCACGATAGAGGCGGCGGGCAACTATAAAGCGCTCAACAGCGCCCTGCGCTGCTGCGCCCCG
>JAGDAM010000348.1 GCA_017959485.1 Clostridia bacterium | reverse complement strand
TCCGCCCCGCCAGAGTCGACCTCGTCCCTTCGGAGATCAAAAAGTTTCTGACGCCCGACCAGTATAAACTGTACAATCTGATCTGGGAGCGCTTTGTCGCAAGCCAGATGTCGCCCGCGCTGCTCGACACCGTCCGCGTCGATCTCGACTGCGGCGGATACACCTTCCGTACCGGCGGATACAACGTTGTCTTCCAGGGATATATGGCGCTCTATGAGGAGTCGTCCGAAGAAGACGAGGACGACGGTTCCGACAACATAAAGAACATCCGTCTGCCGATGATATCGGAGGGAGACACGGTGGCCTGCACCGCCGCCTCCGCCGACGGGCATCTGACCGAGCCGCCCGCGAGGTACACCGAGGCGTCGCTCATCAAGGCGCTCGAAGACAAGGGCATCGGCAGACCGAGCACGATAACCCCCACGATAACGACCATTACCGCCCGCAGATACGTGTCGAGAGAGGGCAAATCGCTCGTCCCGACAAAACTCGGGGAGGTCACTACCGATCTTATGCGCCGCGACTTCGCCGACATCGTTGACTATCAGTTCACAGCCAATATGGAGTCGATGCTCGACGCGATCGAAAACGGAACCGGCTCGATGGACAAGCTGCTCTCCGACTTCTGGCGCGATTTCAGCGAGGAGCTTGAACGCGCTTCGGCCGACGAGCTTCCGGATAAAAAGAAATATTACGACGAGACCGATATTATCTGCGACAAATGCGGTGCGAAGATGGTCGTCCGGACTAACCGCTCGGGCGTCAGGTTTGCCGCCTGTCCCAATTATCCGGTATGCCGGAACACCCGTTCGATCGACGAGAACGGATCTCTTTCGGTAAAGCGCGAGCCGGTCTACGCCGACTTCAAATGCGAGCTTTGCGGCGGACCGATGGTCGAAAGAACCGGACCGTACGGAAAGTTCTTCGCCTGCGCGAACTACCCCGAGTGCCGCTTCGTCAAAAACGAGGTGAAGGCGGTGTCCGCGCCCTGCCCCAAGTGCGGAGGCAAGGTGCTGATCCGCTCGGGCAAACGCAGATCGGTATTCTACAGCTGCGAAAACTATCCGGACTGCGACTTCTCCAGCTGGGACGAACCCACTGCGGAAAGATGCCCCGAGTGCGGCGGCGTTCTGTTCATCAAGAGGGGAAAGACACCCTACGTAGTCTGCAGGAGCGACGGATGCAAATACCGCCGCCCGCTTGCGGACGAAGGCGCCGCTTCGGACGGGGAAGACGGTGCGAAATGATTTTCCCGCGTGAGAGGCGGTAACGGGGAATGGAAGGTATACGGGTTATAGGGGCGGGGCTCGCGGGATGCGAGGCGGCCCTCGCGGCCGCGCGGCTCGGCGTCCGGGTGACGCTGACCGAGATGAAGCCGGTGAAGTATACCCCCGCCCATAAAAATCCGCTTTTCTGCGAGCTCGTCTGCTCCAACTCACTTCGCTCCGACAGCGTTCTGAGCGCGGTCGGACTGCTCAAAGAGGAGATGCGGCGTCTCGGTTCCGCGGTCATGACGGCGGCCGACCGGAACAGAGTTCCGGCGGGCTCCGCCCTTGCGGTCGACCGCGAGCGTTTCTCGGCGGAGGTCACTGAGGCGGTAAAAAAACATCCGCTGATAGAGATCGAATGCGCCGAGGCGACCTCGCTCCGCGGCGGAGAGATAACCGTCGTCGCGACCGGACCGCTGACCTCGGACGCTATGGCCGAAGAGATCGAAAAAGGTCTCGGCATCGGGTCGCTCAGGTTTTTCGACGCCGCCGCGCCCATCGTCGACGGATCGACGATAGACTATTCCAAGGCATTTTTCGCCTCAAGATACAACAAGGGAGACGCCGATTACCTCAACTGTCCGATGACGAAGGAGGAGTACGACGCCTTCCTCTGCGAGCTGCTCGGCGCGCGATGCGCCGAACTGCACGATTTCGACCGCGAGGCGCAGCGCGATCTCACGGTATTCGAGGGCTGCATGCCGGTCGAGGTCATGGCCGCGCGCGGATACGACACGCTCAGGTTCGGCCCGCTCAAGCCGGTCGGTCTGTCCGACCCGTCGCGTCCGGGAGAGGAGTTTTACGCGGTGGTTCAGCTCCGCCGCGAGAACGCCGCGGGTTCGATGTACAACCTTGTCGGATTCCAGACGCACC
>JAGDAM010000347.1 GCA_017959485.1 Clostridia bacterium | reverse complement strand
GTGTATCTTGCCATAATTAGATTCCTCCATAGAGATTGTCATTAGACGCGACGGCGCTTGGGCGGTCTGCATCCGTTGTGCGGGACGGGAGTAACGTCTCTGATGAGAGTTACGTGAAGTCCGACTGTGTCAAGCGCGCGGATAGCCGACTCACGACCCTGACCGGGGCCTCTTACATAGACCTCTACCGACTTGAGCCCGTGCTCCATGGCAGCCTTGGCGGCAGTCTCGGAAGCCTGGGAAGCGGCGAAAGGAGTGGATTTTCTTGAACCCTTGAAGCCGAGCTCGCCGGCGGAGGCCCAGGAAATGACGTTGCCTTCGTTATCGGTAACGGTTACGATGGTATTGTTGAAGGTAGCGCGGATATGAACCTGCCCGTAGGGTATGTTCTTGCGTTCGCGGCGCTTTTTGATGACCTTCTTAGCAGCAACTTTAGCCATAATGCTTTTTTATGCTCCTTTCTTCTTGTTGGCGATCGTCTTGACCGGACCTTTGCGGGTTCTGGCGTTGGTCTTGGTCCTCTGACCTCTGACCGGCAGACCCTTTCTGTGTCTTATGCCGCGGTAGCAGTTGATCTCAACAAGCCTCTTGATATTGAGGTTCACGTCGCGGCGGAGATCTCCTTCGACCACGTAGTTGTTCTCAATCACGTCACGGAGCTTTGCGACCTCGTCCTCGGTAAGATCCTTGGCGCGGGTATCCGGATTGATGCCGGTCTTGGCAAGAATGTCGTTCGAGCTTTTGCGTCCTATACCGTAGATGTAGGTAAGGGCGATTTCAATACGCTTTGCGTTGGGAATATCAACACCAGCTATACGAGCCATTCTGTTTTTCCTTTCTTCTTAAAACACTGTGAATACTGCGGTCAGCCCTGGCGCTGTTTGTGCTTGGGATTCTCGCAGATGACCATTACACGGCCGTGTCTCTTTATGATCTTGCATTTTTCGCAGATCTTCTTTACGGATGGCTTGACTTTCATTTCAACCATTCCTTTCTGATTAATTATATGTCGCGGTTATTTGGTTCGCCAGGTTATACGGCCTTTTGTCAGATCGTAGATCGAGACCTCGACCTTGACATGGTCACCGGGCAGGATTCTGATGTAATTCAGGCGAAGCTTTCCTGAAATATGAGCGGTCACTATATGGCCGTTCGGAAGCTGGACCTTGAACACGGTGTTGGGCAGAGCCTCGATCACCGTTCCTTCAAATTCGACAACATCGTCTTTAGGCAGAGTAATCACCCCATTCTTTAAACGTCGAGCGCGGTCAGGATCACCGGACCGTCTTCGGTAAGAGCGACCGAATTCTCGTAATGAGCTGACAGCAAACCGTCGGCGGTCTTGACCGTCCATCCGTCGTCCAGCTCGTATACCTCCGGCCTCCCCATGTTGATCATCGGTTCTATGGCAAGCGTCATGCCGACCTGAAGTCTGACCCCGCGTCCGGGAGTTCCGTAATTCGGTACCTCGGGATCCTCGTGGAGTTCTCTTCCGACTCCGTGGCCGATGTATCTGCGCACCACGCTGAAGCCGTCGGATTCGGCTCTGGTCTGGATCGCGCTGCCGATATCGCCGATCCTTCCGCCCTCTTTGAAGGCGGAGACGCCGGCCTCGAAGCTTTCCTTTGCCGCCCTGATGAGGCGGGCGGCGTCATCCGAGATCCTTCCGACCGCGACCGTCCTGGCCATATCGCCGGTAAAACCGTGATAGAATGCACCGAGGTCGAGCTTTACGATATCGCCTTCATGCAATATCCTGCTCCTCGAGGGAATGCCGTGGATGACCTCGTCGTTGATGCTGATGCATGCCGATCCGGGAAATCCTCCGTATCCGAGGAATGTGGGGCGAGCGCCGTTTCTTTCGATCCGGTGTCTGACGATCCTGTCGAGCTCCCATGTCGAGATGCCCTCCCGGACCGCTTCCACAGCGGCAGCCATGGCTTCCGCGGTGATCCTGCCCGCCTTCTTCATTTCCTCTATCTGAAGTCTGTTCTTCAGCGGGATCATTTCTTCAGGGCGCACTCAAGCGCCTTCTTCACCAGCGCGGTCGTGTCTTCGACACGCTCCTGCCCTTCGACTTCGACGAGGATCCCTTCGTTCCGGTAGAACTCGATGAGAGGCTCTGTCTCTTCGTGGTAGGTCTTGAGACGCGCCAGTACGGTTTCCGGCCTGTCGTCCCTGCGTATAAAAAGCTCTCTGCCGCATTTGTCGCAGATGCCTTCCTTCGCGGGCGGCAGGTAGTCGATGTGATATGACGCTCCGCATTCGCATACGCGCCTTCCCGACATCCGCCTGACGATACGCTCGTCGGAGACGTTTATCGAGAGCACCGCGTCGATCTTAATGCCGAATTCCTTCAGCGCGACCGCCTGAGCGGTCGAACGGGGGAATCCGTCAAGGATGAATCCCTTCCTGCATTCCTCCGACCCGAGGTACTCTTTCACGATCCCGATCACCGTCGCGTCGGGAACAAGAGCTCCCGACTCGACGTATGACCTGGCTTCGAGACCGAGCGGGGTCCCTGCCTTCATGGCGTTGCGAAGTATCTGACCGGTCGAGATCGCCGGGATGCCCTCGCGCTCTGAAATGAGTTCCGCCTGTGTGCCCTTGCCGGCACCCGGCGCGCCCATCAGTATCAGATTCATGATTTGAACCTCACCTGAGCGGTCATCAGCCGAAGATGCCCTTCGTCTGAGACTTGCCGTAGCTGCGCAGAGCGAGCTGAGCCTCAAGGTCTCTGACGACCTCAAGAATGACACCGACAACGATCAGCAGAGAGTTTCCGCCAAACGCGATGCCGTTGAAGGTCGTGCTGGCAGGGTTTATCAGATGATTGATGATCGTGACGAGCATCGGAAGCCCGGCGACGATGCAGAGGAATACCGCTCCGATCAGGGTGATCCTGTTGAGTATCTTCTTGATATACTGGATGGTGGGACGTCCGGAACGGATCCCGGGGATCGAACCGCCGTTCTTCTGTATATTGTTGGATACTTCGACCGGATCGAAGGATATCATGATGTAGAAGTAGGCGAAAACCACAATAAGGGCCAGATAAATAATGAAATACAACCAGGTATTGTAGTTGAAGTATTTCTCCATGAACTTGCTGAATCCGCTGTTCGGGAAGAAGGCGCCGATCGTCGCGGGGATCGAAGCGATCGTGCTCGCGAAGATTATAGGCATAACGCCCGACATGTTCAGCTTGATCGGGAGATTCGATGACTGTCCGCCGTACATCTTGCGTCCTACGACTCTCTTGGCGTAGAGGATCGGGATGCGTCTCTCAGACTCGGTGAACCATACGATGAAGATGATCATCGCAAGGGTGATGGCGAGAGAAAGGACCGCAAGGGGTATTCCCCACCATCTGAAGCCGTCGGTCTTGTTGTAGACCATCGATCCGACGCTGTTGGCAAGCGTGGGAACGCGGGAAATTATATTGGCAAAGAGTATCATCGATACTCCGTTGCCTATACCGTGCTCGTTGACTCTCTCGGCCAGCCACATGATAATCGCGGCGCCGGCGCAGTAGCATCCGATGAGGACGAATTTGCCGAACCAGGTGATGTCGGAAACGAGCATATTGTAGTTTTCCATAAGCTTCATGTAACCGTAGGCAGTCACGATGGCGAGAACCACGGTCACATATCTGGTTATGGCGGTTATCTTCTTTCTACCCTCCTCGCCGTCCTTGGAAAGGGCCTGAAGGGCCGGGATGGCAACGGTCAGAAGCTGGATAACGATCGATGCGGTGATGTAGGGCGATACCGAGAGAGCAAAGAGGGTCGAGTTACCGAACGCGCCTCCGGAGAGGAAGTCCATATACTCGAGGATCGAGCCTCTCGCATAGCTGTTGAAGTAGGTAAGAGCGTCGTTGGAGATGTAGGGCAGCGGGATCGATGCGCCAAGTCTGTAGATCAGCATTATGAGCGCCGTGAAGAGGATCTTCGAACGGAGCTCAGCCGTCTTCCAGGCATTTCTAAAGGTCGCAAACATCGTTATACCTCCTCGGTAGTTCCGCCTGCTGCCTCAATCTTTTCCTTCGCGGCCGAAGAGAATTTCGACGCCTTGACGTTGAGTTTCTTCTTGAGTTCGCCGTTTCCGAGGACCTTGAGTCCGTCATAGGGCTTGCGGATGACGCGAGCGGCGAGAAGGGTGTCGAGATCCACCGTCGATCCGTCGTCGAAGCGGTTGAGGTCCTCAACGTTGACCGTCGCGTAAACGGTGGCGAATCTGGAGTTGCCAAATCCCCTCTTGGGAAGCTGTCTGTAGATCGGGAACTGGCCGCCCTCAAAGCCGGGCCTTACTCCTCCGCCCGATCTCGCATTCTGTCCCTTGTGTCCCTTGCCGGCGGTCTTTCCGTTGCCGGATCCGATGCCTCTTCCCTTGCGGAAGGAAGCCTTCACAGAACCTTCGGCGGGGCGAAGATCGTTGAGTTTCATCATGCGTTCTCCTTTCCGTTTCCGTCGCAATCCTCGACCTTAACAAGGTGGGAAAGGATCTTGATCTTGCCGTTCAGCACCGGTCCCTCGGCATGGATGACCGAGTCGCCGATCTTGCGAAGGCCGAGAGAATCGGCGGTCGCCTTCTGATTCGGCTTGCAGGTGATAAGGGATCTGATAAGCGTAACCTTCTTCATTTCCTTACGCCTCCCTTTACGTCGTCGACCTCTATCCCGCGGACCTTCGCGACCTCTTCGATCGTTCTGAGTTCCTTAAGGCCTTCCATCGTGGCCTTGACAACGTTGACGGGGTTGTTCGATCTGAGGCACTTCGCTCTGATATTGCTGATACCGGCGGCCTCGAGGACCATTCTGACCTTCGAACCGGCGATGATACCGGTACCGGGGGCGGCGGGCTTGAGCAGGACCTTGCCGGCTCCGAAGACGCCTATGACCTGATGGGGAATGGTCGTATCCTTGATCGAAACGGTAACGAGATTTTTCTTCGCGTCTTCGATTCCCTTGCGGATCGCTTCGGGAACCTCGATCGCCTTTCCGAGTCCTACGCCCACGCGGCCGTGTCCGTCGCC
>JAGDAM010000346.1 GCA_017959485.1 Clostridia bacterium | reverse complement strand
GTCGTCGACTGGATCCTCGCCCGCTGCGAGGATAAGGTCGACGCGGTGAAGACCGCGATCGGATACGTTCCGAAGCCGGAAGACATCAATATCGAAGGCCTCGATATCACGCTCGACACCGTAAAGGGTCTCCTTTCGGTAGACAGGCAGTCCTGGCTCGACGACGTCTCGAACATCAGAGACTTCTACGCGCTCGTCGGCGACAGGGTTCCCGCCGAGCTGCACAAGGAGCTCAACGAACTCGAAGCGAGACTGAAAGCGTAATTTATCTGTTCGCGGGATGCGAAAAAGCCATCGGCTTTTCGCATCCCGCGAACAATATCGGGATTTAATCCGAAATATTTACAGAAAGGCGCGCCGCAAAGGCGCGGTAAAAGAAAATGCTTAAAACAGGAGTACAGTCTGCCGGCTGGTACGACGGGAACAAACCTCTCGAATCCTTCGAATACGTCAAATCCTGCGGTTTTGAAGCCGTCGATTTCAATATCGATCACTATTTCAGCACCGCAAAAGCGGTAAAAGACGGTATTTATCCGACCGTCTTCGACAATCCGACAGACGAAGTCTTGGAGTTCTTCCGTCCTCTTAAAGAGGCGTCGGAGAAGACGGGCGTCGCGATCTGTCAGATGCACGCTCCGTTTCCCGTCTGGTTCAAGGATCACGACGACGTCAACGATTATACGGTAATGGTACTCGACAAGTGCTTCGCAGTATGCGAATTCGTCGGCTGCCCGGCCATCGTCGTCCATCCCGTCAGCCGTTCGACGAGGGAAACGGAATGGGAAACCAACCTTGCGATCTACCGCCGGCTGATTCCGCTCATCAAAAAATACAAAAACGTGAAGATCTGCCTTGAAAACATCTTCACCCGACGCGCCAACCGCATAATCGAGGGGCGTCTCTCGAACGCCGACGAGGCGGTCAGGATGATAGATCTTCTGAACGAAGAGGCGGGAGGCGATTATTTCGGATTCTGCCTCGACGTAGGCCACGCAAATCTGACCGGCAGGAATATAAAAGAGACGGTAAAGTCGCTCGGAAAGCGTCTCACCATCCTTCATATTCACGACAACAACGGCCTCGACGATATGCACATGATCCCCTACTCCTATCTCTCGACTCCGCAGGTTCACGTCTGCGACTGGCAGGGATTCGTCGAGGGCCTTCGCGAAATCGGATACCCCGGCGTGCTCTGCTTCGAGACCTTCAGGATCTTTTCCGCCTACCCGGCGGCGGTCCATACCGAGGCGCTCAAACTGATCTCGGCAATCGGCAGATACTGGGCGCAGACGATTGACGATCCGGAATGACACCCCCTGACGCGGCAAAGAATTGTGATAAAGACAGATGCTTGAAACCTGGACATCGGGGCCGTTTCTCAAGAGAAACGCCGAAATCGATTATTATTTGCAAAAAGAGAAAGAATACGGCGACCTGATCCACGCGTACGACGACTCGGAACTGAACAGAATCTATTCAATGCTTCCGGAAAGAGAAATCCCGGTTCCCGCCGGAAGCAACCGCGAGCAATTTCGCGAGTTAAACGCCCGAGCGGAGTCTCTCTGCAGGGAGCTCATTCAAAAGCACTCCGACTTCGTCGCCTCGCATCCCGGGATTAAGGCAATACCGCGAATCGAACGATAAAAAGTATTTCCGCACTTTTCTCGGCGACGCAAACGCATGGCGCGACTGGCTTATTCCCTGCCTGCGGCAGATATACCTTCCCAAACCGAAACAGGGATAAGCTCC
>JAGDAM010000345.1 GCA_017959485.1 Clostridia bacterium | reverse complement strand
GCTTCCGCTGTCGTCTTCGCTGAAAACGTCGGCTCTGCTCGGCCGTGCGGTCGGTGAAATACTGTCCCGCGGAGATTTTATCCTGATATATCCCGAGCAGGCGATGTGGTGGAACTACGACAAACCGCGCCCGCTGCGCCCCGGCGCGTATTACTACGCCGCGTCAAACTCGGTCCCGGTAGTTCCGACCTTCACGACGCTCTCGCCAAAGCGGAAAGACAGGGAAATGCTCCCGGACAACGTGGCGTGGACGCTTCACGTAGGTGCGCCGATCCTTCCCGATCCCTCTCTCACCGTCAGGGAAAACGCTTCGCGGATGATGAGCGCCAATCTGGAATTCAACCGGAGCGTGTACGCCGCGGAGCACGGGGCCTGTCCGGGCTCGGAATAGTTTTTTTCGATTAAAGCAAAACGGTTGTATTCCTTATAAATGAGATGCACTGCTTTTTCAAAACGCTCCGCCCGAAATATACTTCTTGACATTTTGTCGAAAAAAGTATATAATTTTTAGGCAAAACCGCACGGTTCGCTTGCGGTATCGCATTGGGCTCGAAAGCGAGGCGCGGATGAGAAAGAAAGGCTGCAACGAAGCCATAAGAACAAGAATCGCCGGGATGCCGGCCGGTTCTGTTTTTGTGCTGTCCGATTTCTCGGACGTCGCGGGAATAAAGACGGTTTCCAAGACGCTGACCCGCCTTTGCGATGCCGGCGTCGTCGAAAAGCTCTCAAGAGGCGTTTTCTGGAAGCCGGACGGATCGGGAGAGCCCTTTCCCGACAACGTCGCGCAAGCCCTCGCGAGATGCAACTGCTGGACGGCGGTTCCTTCCGGCGACACCGCGAAACACATAGCCGGAATAGAAAAGGAAGCGCCCGGCAACTGGACCTACATAACCGACGGAACCAACCGCGTGTATGATTTCGGCGGCTTCGTAATAACCTTCAAACACGCGTCGTCGAGATTCTTCGGCGCGATGTCTTCGGGTACGGCGCTGCTCGTACAGGTGATAAAGGCGCTCGGCAAGGAGGCGCTTCCCGAAGCCGTCGTTAACCAGCTTTACAGGTTTTTCGCTTCGGCGGATCCCAAAAAGCTGATAGAGGAAAGCCGCCGGACGACCGCGTGGATTTACGCGTCGATTAAAAAACTGTTTGCGAAACGGCAAAACGGACCGGCGGTTCAAAAGAGCTGAGCGGACCTGCCCGGTGGTTTTTGATTTATCGCGTTAATTCGCTTTTTACTTAGCACTAACGAAATTTCAATAGAAAAAGCGGCCTCCGGCCGCCGGAGTGATAACTGGATATGGGTACTTTTCTGATCGACGGGCGGCTTTACGCCTTCATGGTGAACAACGGAGCCGCCAATCTCGGCAGACACAGAGACACGGTAAATAAACTCAACGTTTTCCCGATCCCCGACGGGGACACGGGCGACAACATGTTCTTAACCATCCGTTCGGGCGCCGTAGCCGCCGGAGAGGGCGGAGAAGAGCTGGGCGAGACCTCGAAGAAGATCTCGGGGGGCATGCTCCCCGGAGCTCACGGCAACTCGGGAGTTATTCTTTCGAGAATCTTCTACGGGATCGCGGCCGGACTTGCCGGAGCGTCGAGCGTCAACGTCGAGCAGTTCGCCGCGGCTATGAAGAGGGGAGTCGAAGAGGCCTACCGCGCCGTAGACGACCCGGTCGAGGGAACGATTCTTACCGTCTACCGCGACGCCGTCGAGAAGGCAAACCGCGTCGCCGGACCGGGAGCCGGATTCGAGGAGTATTTCGAGGCGTTCGTCGAAGAGGCGAAGAGATCGCTCGAACGCACTCCCGACCTGCTTGCCATGCTGAAGGAGGCGGGCGTCGTCGACAGCGGCGGTGCCGGACTTCTCTACATCGCGGAGGGAATGCAGGACGCGATACTCGGCAAAAAGATCGAATACGCGCAAGGCGTCCCGGAGACTGCCCCCGTGCTCGATTTTTCCGCATTCGACGAGAACAGCGTGCTCGAGTTCGGCTACTGCACCGAGTTCATACTGCGCCTCACAAGATCAAAAATCAATCCGGACACCTTCGACGAAAAAGAACTTTTCGACTGGCTCCGCGCCAACGGAGAGTCGGTCGTATGCTTCAGGGACGGTACGCTCGTCAAGGTTCACGTACACACCTTCACACCCGGAGACGTCCTCTCTCACGTGCAGCGGTACGGCGAATTTCTCTCGGTTAAGGTCGAGAATATGTCCCTGCAGCACAACGAGAACTTTGAGGGCGGAAATCCGGATTCTTCGGAAGAGGACGAAGGCGTCCGTCTGCGTCTCGACACGCGCAAAAAGGCGGGCATCGTCACAGTCGCCAACGGGCGCGGCATCCGCGAGATGTTCGAGTCGCTCGGCTGCGACGCCGTCATCGAGGGCGGACAGAGCATGAATCCCTCCGCCGGCGATTTCATAGACGCTTTCCGGAAGATTAACGCCGACGTAATATACGTTTTCCCGAACAACTCCAACATAATCCTCGCAGCGAAGCAGGCGGCGGAGCTTTACCGCGGGTCGAATATCGTCGTCATTCCGTCGAAGACGGTCGGAGAGGGCTACGCCGCCGTTTCAATGCTCGAGTTCGGCGAGTGCGCTCCCGACGAGATCCTCGCGCAGGCCGAGGAGATTATGTCCTCGGTCGACACCGGTTTCGTCTCGCGCGCCTCGCGCGACGCTTCGGGAGAAGTCGAGGTAAAGACCGGAGACTATATCGGTTTCCACGGGAAAAACATCCTCTGCGACAATCCTTCCCGCGCCGACGCGGCAAAGCTGCTGCTTGACGGTATGGACGCCGGCTCGCGCGACGTGGTAATCATTCTCCGCGGGGTCGACGCTCCCGAGGATGAATGCGAGGCGATTGCGGCCGAGCTTTCAAAGAAATATCCGCGTACCGAGATCATCCCGACCTTCGGAGGCCAGCCGGTACACGACTACGTCTTCGTACTTGAATAACCGGAATAATCAGAAAATTTACGTCCGCCGCAAGGCGGAGAAACGGAGAATAAAATGATCAGACTTTTCACAGACAGCGATTGCGACGTAACTCCGGAATTTGCCGCCGAATACGGCTATTCGCTCATCAGCATGCCCTACTCGGTCGATGAAAAAACCGTTTATCCCTACGTTGATTTCGACGTTTTCGACGACAAGGCCTTCTACGGCTCACTCCGCGCCGGAGTGATGCCTACTACGTCGGCGATCAGCGTCGAAAAGTATCTCGAATACTTCGAGCCGGTCTTCGCCGCGGGCGACGATATCCTCTACGTTCACTTTTCCGCGGCTATGTCCGCCACCTTCGTCAATATGGACAAGGCGGTAGCGGATCTGGCGGAGAAATATCCCGAAAGAAAATTCTACGCGGTTGACGCCAAGGGCATCTCAATCGTCGGACTCGCCGTAGCGCGCGAGGTCGGAAAGATGTTCCGCGACGGAAAGAGCCCCGAAGAGATCCTCGAATGGGCGAAGACCGGCGTCGACACCTGGGCCGTCTACTTCATGGCGGACGATCTGAAGTTCTTCAAGCGCAGCGGACGCGTCAGCGGACTCGCCGCCACCATGGGCTCGCTTCTCGGCGTGCGCCCGATCATCCACATGAACTCGGAAGGCAAAATGGTCAGCATAGGCAAGGAGAGAGGCCGCCAGAAGGCGCTCGAACGCCTTGTCGCCTACGTGCGCGAGCTCGGAGACGAGCCGGAAAAGTACGAGTTCCTCGTGGCTCATTCCGACGCTCCCGAAATCGCGGGCCAGCTTATCGATATGCTAAAAGCCGAGCTCGGCGACGGAATCGACGCCAAGCTCGTCAAGGTCAATCCTACCGCCGGAAGCCACTGCGGCCCCGACGCCGTAGGCGTCTGCTTCCACGCAATCCACAGGTGACGGAACGGAAATGATAATCGTTAAAGAGGTTTCCACCCGGAAGGATCGGCGGGAGTTCCTCGATTTTCCGCTGAAGCTCTACCGGGGCAATCCCAGCTTCGTTCCGCCCCTCTACGCGGATGAGAAGAAGATTTTCCGCAAGGACTACGTCTACAACGACTGCTGCGAGGCCGTCTATTTCAACGCGTACGACGGTACAGGTAAGATGGTCGGCAGAATTTCCGGAATAATCCAGCGCGCCGCCAACGAGAAGAACGGAGAGCGCCGCGCGAGGTTCACAAGATTCGATTCGATCGACGATCCGGAGGTCGCCGCGGCGCTCTTCGGAGCCGTTGAGGAATGGGCGCTCTCGAAAGGTATGGATACCGTCTGCGGTCCGCTCGGTTTTTCGGATCTCGAGAGGGAAGGACTGCTTATCGAGGGATTCGACCAGCCGTCGACCTTCGAGGAGCAGTACAACGCGGATTACTATCAGAATCTCATCGAAAATCTCGGCTACGTCAAGGAGGTCGACTGGTTCGAATCGCAGCTGCGGTATCCGTCGCCCGAGAGGGTTGCGGAGCTTGAAAAGGCCGCCGAGCTCGTCGCGAAAAGGTACAAACTCCGTTTCGGGGAAGCCCGGAGCATCAATGATTTTCTGAAAAAATACGCCGACGACTTTTTCCGCCTCATCGACCTTTCATACGACAATCTCTACGGCACCGTCCCCTTTACCGACGGGATGAAGAAGATGACGATCGACAACTTCAAACTGCTGCTCGATCTGCGCTTCGTGTCGGTCATCCTCGACGCGGACGGGAAGGTGGTCTGCATCGGGCTCTGCATCCCCTCTATCTCAGAGGCGATCCGCGGCTCGGACGGTCACCTGACGCCAGCCGCTCTCGTCCGCATCCTTCGCGCCAAGGCGCATCCGAAGGTGATCGACCTCGCGCTTGTAGGAGTCGATCCCGAATACGCCAACCGCGGAATACCGATCATGATGATCGCGGGCATGATGAAGATGCTCGCCGAGGAGGGCGTCGAATACGCCGAGACCAATCTCAATCTCGAAGATAATTACAATATCCGCAATATGTGGAAGCGCTTCGAGCAGAAGGAAAACAAGAAGCGCCGCGCATACGTAAAAAGACTCACGGTAAAGGGAAAAGCGGAAGATGGTAAAGATAATAGTTGACTGCCAGGGCGGAGATCATTCTCCCGAAGCGAACGTCGACGGCGCTCTGCTCGCGCTTGAACGTCTGCCCGACGCCGCGGTCCTGCTGACCGGCGACCGGGAAGCGATCGAACGCTGCCTCGAGGGAAAGGAATACGATCCGTCGCGCGTGGAGATACTGCACGCGCCCGAAGTCATCGGCTGCGACGAAAAGCCGACCGACGCCATCCGTCTCAAGCGCGAGAGTTCGATGATGAAGGCGATCGCGACGCTCCGCACCGACGAGGCCGGCGAATACGCCGGAATGGTCTCGACCGGCTCCACCGGAGCGCTGGTCGCCGCCTCGACTTTGCGCATCGGACGCATTCCCGGCGTCATCCGCCCCGCATTCTGCCCGATACTTCCGACCATGAACGGCGGTATCGTCGGCATCTGCGACAGCGGAGCCAATATAGATATTACCCCGGACTACCTTCAGCAGTTCGCGATAATGGGCAGTCTCTATCTCCGGTCGGTCTGGGGCATTGAATCTCCCCGTGTAGGCCTGCTCAACATCGGAGTCGAGGCGGAAAAAGGCGATGCTCTCCGCAAGGAGGCCTACCCGCTTCTCGCGTCGACGCCCGGAATCAACTTCTGCGGCAATATCGAGGCCCGCGAGCTGCTGGTCGGGGATTTCGACCTTGTCGTCTGCGACGGATTTGCCGGAAACGTGCTGGTAAAATCGACCGAAGGCGCCTGTCTGCAGATGCTGAAAAAGCTCAAGACCGACATCATGTCGAGCTTGATCAACAAGATCGGCGCGCTCTTTATGTCCCGTATGTTCAAACAGGAAAAGGAGTTTATGAACTACCAGAACTACGGAGGCAGCGTGCTGCTGGGGACGGCGAAGACGGTCGTTAAAGGACACGGAAGCAGCAAGGCGACCGCGGTCGCCAAATGTATCGAGCAGGTTTACATGACCGAGACCGGAAATCTCAACCGTTCGATCGAAGAGGCCCTCGCCTCGCTGAGCCGCTGCGGCGGCTGAGCGGTGACAAACGAAAAATACTTTCTCAGAAAGGCATAAATAATGTTTGAAAAGATCAGAACGCTGTTTGCGAAGCAGCTCCGCGTACCCGAAGAAAAGATAACTCCCGACGCAAGCATCAAAAAGGATCTCGGAGCCGATTCGCTCGATATTCTTCAGCTGCTCCTCACCGTCGAGGAGGAGTACGGGATCACCATTCCCGACGAAAAGCTCGCGACTTTCGACACCGTCGGCGACGTCGTCGCGTATCTCGAAAAAGCGGTTAACTAATTATGAGGGGCTGTAACGAAAGTCCGGTTGGCTTTTGTTACAGCTTCTTTTTTTGTAAACGGCGGCAGCCCAAAGAAAACCTTCGCCCCGCTTTGCGGGGAGAAGGTCCCCGAGGCGAGGATGAAGAAACGACGGCAATGTTTCCTTGTGCCGAGGGGGAATGAGGGGCAAGGCCTTCGCGCCTTGCGGCGATAGGCAATGATATCGAGCTTCGCGCAATGATATCCGTCCTGCGGACGAATGATATCCGGCCATCGGCCGGATGATATTCTCCGGCGCGGCCGCGGAGTGAAACAGACGTAGATAACAATAATTATTAACGTTTGCGCCGTAGGGGCGAGCATTGCTCGTCCGCTTCTTTAGGCGAGCATTGCTCGTCCGCCTGCCGCGAACGTATCCTGCTGTGTAACGAAAGAGGCATTGTCCGT
>JAGDAM010000344.1 GCA_017959485.1 Clostridia bacterium | reverse complement strand
GGCGTCGGTAAGCTGGATCTCGTTGCCGGCTCCAGGCGCGGTGTTCCTTAATATTCCGAAGATGTCGGGAGTCAGAAGCACGCGGCCGAGTATCGAAAGATTCGAGAAGGCGTCCTCCGGGCGCTGGGGCTTCTCGATCATGTCGTCCACGTAGTATTCGCCCTCGGCTCCTTCGATCGCTTCCGCTTTGAGGGAGCAGTATTTCTTAAGCTGCTCTTCGGGAACGCGTTTTACGCCGCAGACGGTGCGTCCGTACTTTCTGTAGGTGTCGATGAGCTGCGCCGTAGCGGGCTTTCCCTCGGAGAAGATCACGTCGTCTCCGTAAAGCACCGAGAAGGGCTCGTCTCCAACGAAGCTTTCCGCGCAGAGGATGGCGTGTCCGAGTCCGCGGGTTTCCTTCTGGCGCAGGAAAAACACCCTGACGCCTCCCGGAGCCGCTCCGGCTCTCATGATATCGATCTGCTCGGGCTTGTTTTTACGGACGAAAGCCGCCTCGTATTCGGGAGAAAAATCAAAATAATCCTCTATGGCGTTCTTGTTTCTTCCCGTGATAATGAGCACGTCGGTTATGCCCGAAGCGGCGCATTCCTCCACGAGATAGGCCATTGCGGGCTTGTCGACGATCGGGAGCATCTCCTTGGGGACTGCCCTGGAGATCGGGAGCATTCTGGTTCCGAGACCCGCGGCGGGAATGACCGCTTTGCGGATGGGAGCAAACCGTTCGGTTTTTCTTGATCCTGACATGACTGTGTACCTTCTATGTAGTTTTATTATCTTATGAACAAAATCGGCGCCGACGTGTCGATGAGGGCTTTGACAAATATCTCTATCCCTATTCCGATAAGAACCAGCCCGCCGAATATACTCCCCTTTCCGGAGAGCAGTGTGCCGAATTTTCTTCCTATCAGCACTCCCGCGACGCAGATCGCAAAGGTGACGGTTCCGATGATGAGCGAGCACAGGAGCGCCTCGGAAGCCGTATGGTCCGATATCGTGAGGCCCACCGACAAAGCGTCAATCGACGTGGCGACTCCCTGGACGAGCAGGGCGCGCAGCCCGGTCCCGGTACCGTCGGCGGTCTCGCCTTTTATTCCCTCGATTATCATCTTAATGCCGAGAAAACCGAGCAGCAGAAGCGACGCCCAGGGTATGACCGACCGAACTACCGCGAAAAAATGCTCGAGAGAAGTCACGAAGAGCCATCCGGCGACCGGCATAGCCGCCTGAAACGCCCCGAAAACGCCTGCGATGAGAAAAATCTTTCTTTTCTTCATTTCCGGCTCGCGCAGTCCGTTGGCGGCGGAAACCGAAAACGCGTCCATTGCAAGCGCGAAACCGAGCAGCACCGAGTTTAAAAAAAACATGCCGGGAGTCCGCCTTTACTGTCCGCTGACAGCAGTTGATATGTTGATCCGGGATTCGGTAAAGCGGTTGACGTCGTCAAGCGCCTTCCCGGTGCCGAGAACCACGCAGTTCATCGGATTTGACGCGACGTAGGCGCGGATTCCAGTCGCCTCGGAGATCAGATCGTCGAAGCCGCGGAGCAGCGCGCCTCCGCCAGTCATGCATATTCCTCCGTTGATGATATCCGAAACGAGTTCCGGAGGAGTCATCTCTATAACTTCGCAGATCGCGTCCACGATTCCGGTCAGCGGCGCCAGCATTGCCTCGAACATTTCCGACGACCGGAGGACTATCTCGCGCGGCACTCCCTGAGCAAGGCAGCGTCCTTTAACTCTCAGGGTCTTGTTTTCCTGTTTCCTCAGCACGTTTCCGATCCGGATCTTGACGTCCTCGGCGGTCAGATCTCCGATCAGAAGATTGTGTCTGCGCCGCACGTAATCCTTTATGGACTCGTTGAATTTGTCTCCGGCTATTCTGATGGATTTTGAAATCACGACGCTTTCAAGCGAAATAACCGCGATGTCGGTGGTTCCTCCGCCGATGTCGACTACCATATTCCCTCTCGCGTCGGAAATGTCGATTCCGGCTCCGATAGCGGCGGCCACCGGCTCCTCGATCAGATAGGTGGCGCCGGCGCCGGCGTTCCTGGCCGCGTCGATTACCGCCCTCTCCTCGACTTCGGTGATTCCCGACGGGATGCAGATTACGACCCGCGGCCTGCCGACGTGAAATCCGCAGGCGGTCTTAATATACCGCTGAAGCATCTTCATCGTCAGCCCGTACTGGCTGATCACACCGTCGCGCAGAGGCCTTGAAACGTTGATTCCCGCCGGCGCCTTGCCCAGCATTCGCTGGGCTTCGTTGCCGAGGCAGATGAGTTCGCCCGTCTGAGAATCCGACGCCACGACAGAAGGCTCGGCAACGACTATTCCCCTGCCTTTAACGTAAACCAGGCAGGTAGCCGTGCCGAGATCGATTCCGATATCGGGCTTAAACCATGAAGGCTTCATCTATCCGGGAAACTCCAAAATTACTCATAGTATATTATACTATGTTTTTGTAAAAAAATCAACGCGAAATATACCGAAGTATAACTTCGCGCGGATTTTTCATAAGAACGAATTGTGACGTGCTCTGTTAAACCGCCTTTAACTCATCGCTGGCGAGAGCTGCGCAAATCACGTCCCGGGCTCCGGCTTCCCGGAGGGCCGCGGCGCATTCCGCAACCGTCGACCCGGTGGTCACGACGTCGTCGACGATAATCGCGGTAAACCCGGACAGGTCGAGCCCCGGAGACGCGGCAAACGTACCCTTCGCGTTTTCCCGCCTTCCGGCGGCGTCCAGTTCTTTCTGAGGAAGTCCCTCTCTGACCCGGACGATCACGCGCCGGTAAGGAATACCGGTTTTTCGCGACAGTGCGCGCGCCAGCTCGTCTGCCTGGTCTGTCCCGGCTTCGGCCGCGCGGGCGCGTCCGCGCGGTACGGGCACTATAAGCGCCTCATCCGGAAGAATCAGTCGCGAATCGATCAGCGCGAGGATTTTCGGCGCAAGCTTTGCCGCGAGGAAGGAGCAGAGTTGCCTGTCTCTCCGGTTTTTGAGCCGGTAAATCACACTGTTCCGGGGAGAATCGTCCGATCTGCCGTAAAAGAACAGCTTGACAAACGTACCGCAGCCCGATTCGGTCATACAGGGTCTCGCGCACAGGCAGTCGCAGACGCGTCTGCCGCACCCCGTGCAGTATTCCCTTTCAGCCTTCGCGAGCTGTTCCCGGCAGCGGGGACAGACTACCTCTTCCCCTCCGGTTTCGCGTTCGCCGCACACGGCGCATTTTTCCCCCGAAAGCCAGGACCTGACAAACAGGGACAGTTTTTCCGACAAAGATTTTTCGGTCAATTCTTCCTCCCGGAGGCGGCGAGCATTTGGGACAGTCCGGTCATTCTGACGCCGGAATCGGGCGTCGCCACCATTTCGGCGAGCACGTCCTGCCTTCCCACGATAATGACGCGGTTTATCGCGCGCGTCACAGCGGTATAGATCAGATTTCTCGTTCGCAGGAAGGGCGGGACGTTTCCGAGTGGTATTACCACCGTGGGATACTCGCTTCCCTGACTCTTGTGAACGGTAATCGCGTAGGCCTGATCAAGGTCGGTCAGGTCGGTTTTTGTATAAGACGCCCGTCTCCCGTCGAAATCGACCGAGACGCTTCCCTCTACGGGATCCGCGTCGGTAATGAAGCCGATATCTCCGTTGAAGACTCCCGTGCCCGAACTCCTGCCGCAGGTCCATTCCAGACCGTAGTTGTTTCTAATCTGCATGACCTTGTCCCCCTTGCGGAAAGATCCGGTCTCGCGGATGAGTTCGGGTTTGTCCCGGGCGGCGGGATTAATCAGATCGCGCAGCGCCGAATTCAGCCGGTCGGCTCCGGCGTCGCCCCGCTTCGACGGGGATATCACCTGGACCTGCTCGTCGGGATAAGCCGCCGGCAGGCGCCGGTTGCAGAGATCGCACACCGTAGCGGCGATCTGCGCGTCGCTGTCGCATCTTATGAAAAAGAAGTCGCGGTCGCGCACGTCGATGACAGGCATTTTTCCCTTGTTGATAAGATGCGCGTTTGAGACGATCAGCGACATCTCGGCCTGTCTCCAGACCTTCTCGAGCGAAATGACCGGAAGCGCTCCCGAAGATATGACGTCGTGCAGGACGTTGCCCGGCCCGACCGAGGGAAGCTGGTCCGAGTCGCCTATCAGGATCAGCCGGCTGCCGCGGCGCATCGCCCGCAGCAGTGAAGCGGTCAGCGAGGTGTCGAGCATCGAGCATTCGTCGACGATGATCACCTCTTCGTCGAGCGGGCACGACTCGTTCCGGCGGAAATCCGGACGGTCTTCGGCTCCTCTGATGCCGTCGCCCTGATAATCGACTTCAAGCAGCCGGTGAACCGTTTTGGCCTCGGTGCCGGTCGACTCGGTCATCCGCTTTGCCGCGCGTCCGGTGGGCGCCGCGAGCGCGGTTTTCATGTTAAGGCGCGCGAAAATGCCCGTGAGGGCGTTTATAACCGTCGTTTTTCCGGTTCCGGGGCCTCCGGTGAGTATCATCACCCCGCGGCTCAGAGCCGTGAAAATGGCCTGTTTCTGGCCGTCGACGTAGACGATACCCTTCTCCGCCTCGGATATGTCTATAAAACTTTCGATATCCGAAAGACTGAGCGGATCGCTTTCGCGGCAGAGGGAGCACAGGCGCGTCGCGATATACAGCTCGTCGTCGTACATCGTCTTATCGTAGACGCGCGCCTCGGTTTCCGAGTCGCGCACCACCTTGAGCACGCCTCCGGAAACGAGCGATCCGACCGCGTCGGAAACCGCCTTTTTCGGGCAGCCGAGCACGGCGGCCGATCTTTCTATCAGCGTGTCGAAGCGGACGCAGGTGTTTCCCTCGCGCCAGGTGAGCCGCGCGAGCATATATCTGACGCCCGATGAGATCCTGCCGGGCGCCAGGGGATCCATTCCCTTTTCGGCGGCGAGCGCGTCTATCTTTTCGAAACTGATTCCGTCTATCTCGTCGGCAAGCCGGAACGGATCCTCTTCAAGTATCCTTACGGCTCCCGTTCCGAATTTCGCGAAGATACGCATGGTCAGCGACGGACCGAAACTGTCCCTGAAGGCGGCCATGACCGTCCGGATGTCGGCGGTTCTCATAAACTGCTCGTGTATCTCCTCGGCTCTGGTCCGGGTTATTCCCGGTATCTTCGCCAGCCACTCGTGATGCCTCTCGATCACGCCGACGGTGTCCTCACCGAATTCCTCGACGATCCGTCTGGCGGTCTTGGGCCCGACGCCTTTAATGACTCCGGACGCGAGATACCTTTCGATATCGCTCCCGGAATCGGGAAGCTCCGCGCGGTAATCGGTAACGCGTATCTGAAAACCGTATCGCGGATCCGTTTCGGGACGTCCGACGAAGGCGAGCGAATCGCCCTCCTCTATCTCGGGCATAATTCCGACGGCGGTGACCGCCTCTCCGGAAATATTGAGTGTTAACACCGAATAACCGTTTACGGTGTTGCGGAAACGGACCGACTCCGCTACCGCGTGTATGAATCCGTCCTCGCCTATATATTTGGAAACGTCGGGCGCGCTGACGGTCCCGATTCCGCGGACGATCTGTTCAATCTCCCGTCCCGAGACCTTCTTCTTTTTCCGCGCGCCCTTTCCGGGAGTTTTCAAAGCAGACGCGTGAGCGCGGGAACAAGATCGGTCTTCTCCCACGCGACGCCGAGATCCTCGCGGCCCATATGTCCGTACGCCGCGAGCGGCGAATAGATCGGCCGGCGCAGATCGAATCTTCTGATAATGGCCGACGGACGCAGATCGACAAGACCGCACAGAGCGCCGGATATCTCTTTTTCGGAGATTTTTCCGGTGCCGAAGGTGTTGACCGCCACCGAGACCGGCTTTGCCACGCCTATCGCGTATGCAAGCTGTATCTCGCACCTTTCGGCGAGCCCTGCCGCCACGACGTTTTTGGCAAGATATCTCGCGGCGTAGGCGGCGCTGCGGTCGACCTTCGTCGGGTCTTTGCCGGAGAAGCATCCGCCGCCGTGTCCGGCAATGCCGCCGTACGTGTCGACGATGATCTTGCGTCCGGTAAGTCCGGTATCGCCCATCGGTCCGCCCACGACGAAGCGCCCCGTCGGATTAATATAGATTTTTGTGTTCACGTCAAGCAGTTCTCCCGGCAGCGCCGCGAGAATGACTTCTTTTCTGATCCCTTCGCGAAGGTCTTCGAGCGAGACGCTTTCGCTGTGCTGCGAGGAAACGACCACCGTGTCGATTCTCACCGGACGGTATCCCTCGTATTCGATTGTGACCTGGGTCTTTCCGTCGGGACGCAGATATGGCAAAACGCCGCTCTTTCTGACCTCGGTCAGCCGCTTCGAAAGGCGGTGCGCAAGCGATATCGGAGCCGGCATCAGTTCGGGAGTCTCGCGGCAGGCAAAGCCGAACATCATACCCTGGTCCCCGGCTCCGAGGTCGTCGGGATCGCCTTCTCCGTTCTTCGATTCAAGCGAGCGGTCGACTCCGAGCGCGATATCGGGCGACTGTTCGTGAACCGACGAAATGACGGCGCAGCTGTCGCAGTCGAAACCGTATTTGGCTCTCGTGTATCCGATCTCCCTGACGGTATCCCGCGCGATCTTCTGCAGGTCGGCGTATCCTTTTGTCGTTATCTCCCCCATTATCGCCACAAGACCTGTCGTGCAGAAGGTCTCGCAGGCGACCCTGGATTCGGGGTCCTGAGCTATGAGATTGTCGAGTATCGCGTCGGAGATCTTGTCGCAGATCTTGTCGGGATGACCTTCGGTCACCGATTCGGAGGTGAAGAGTCTGCGGTCTTTCGTGTTTTTCATTTTTTCCTTTCTGCCGGTCAAAAAAACCCCCGCCGGAAGACGGAGGCTGCCGGTCTTATCTTTCAGGAATTAGCACCTTGCGAAAAGCGCAGGTTGCTGCAGCGTCGGCGGGCCTGTCCCTCGGCTGCTCTTGATAAGTATTATATTGCAATTATGATATCACATTCCGAAGAATTTGTCAATAAGGTGACCGCAAATACCGCGCGTGCTCAAAGAAAAAAACGAGTATGGAAACCGCCATGCAGAAAATGATTGAATTTGCCGCCCCGATGTGCTAAAATAACTGTCGGAATCTTGTTTTTTGGGGCGGTTCCGCCCGCGAAAAGGAGTTATGATGAAAAAAAGCCGAATTTCAGTCGTCGCCGTACTCGTCTGCATGCTCCCATCCCTGATTGCCGCCGCTGTCCTTCCCGCGCGGGCCGCCGACGTCCGCGCCTACGGCGGATCGGGGCAGGCCGCCTGGCAGATAGCCGAAAAAGTGGGGCAGCTCGGAGTTCGTCTGAAAACTCTCTCCGACGTGACCGCCTTCGCCTTCTCAATGCCGACCTGGTCGGTCAGCGGAGTATACGAAGCGGATCTCTCGGTATACGTCTGGGACGGCTCCTTTCGAAAGACGGTCGCAGCCCGGCCTCTTCTTACGAAGCGCTTCAAAGCCCTTGTCGACAACGCTTCCAACCGGGTTCAGCTGCCCGAGCCGCTCTCCGCGGGTGAATATCTTTTCGTTATTGAAAACACCGTAGGCCAGGTCGGCTGCTGGGTCGCGAACCCGTCGGGCGGGAACACCGTACTCACCTACTCGGACGGAGTCGAATCGCGATACGAGCCGTATCTCACGCTGACCTTCGCCGGCGCGGCTCCGGCAAAACCCTTTGACGAGGTAAAAAGCATGGAGGATTCATACGGAACCGCCCCCGTCTGGGACGAGCCGGAGAATGACCCGACCGACCTGTCGGGCCTTATCCCCGCCGACAGTCTGTACAATCGGAACCGGGCAATGCCCGACACATGGGTCTTCACCGACGGCCTGGGCCGCCGGTCGCTGACCAACGCCGACGTCGGGGACCCGCGCGAGGGCAAAACGCTCGCGCTGTTCTACTGGACCTGGCACGTCTCGCAGGGAGCCGGAAACAAGCCATTCAACGTTCAGCGCTTTCTCGATGAAGAGGCGGCCAAAGGAACCGATCTGTCCGCGATTATCAACGATTATTCATATTCCGGATGGCCCGGTGCGGGATACCAGAACTTCTGGGACGAACCGATCTACGGATACTACCGCACCAACGACGAATGGGTCCTCAGGCGGCAGGCCGAGCTTCTGGCAAACGCGGGAGTCGACGCCGTCTTCACCGACAACACCAACGGCACCTTCACCTGGCGCGACAGCTACATACCCCTCTTTGAAACCTGGTCCGAAGTCCAAAAAGCCGGAGTGGCCGCGCCGAAGATATCCTTCATGCTTCCCTTCTCGGCGTCGTCCGATTCGGTCACACAGCTCAAGTCGCTCTATCTCGACGTCTTCCGGGACGGACTCTGGCGAAACCTATGGTACTACCTCGACGGAAAGCCGATGCTCATGGCATACAAGTCTAACCTCAGCCGGTCGGACGGACTCGAGAAGGAGATCAGGTCCTTCTTCACCTTCCGAGCCAACGTCCCCGGATACACCGACCGCCGTTCGGACACGCAGAACTGGGGCTGGCTCTCGATGTACCCGCAGACAGTCTACTACCGCACCGACAACGACCGTTTCGCCGGCATTCCCGAGCAGATCACCGTCGGTGTGGCGCAGAACCATAATTACGTTACAAAGCAGCTTTCGGCAATGAACGGACCCAACTGCGCCGACCGCACCTACACGTCGAAGGGATACGACACGCGTCCCGACGCGCTGCTGTGGGGCGCGAATTTCAGCGAACAGTTCGAATACGCTCTTTCTGTCGACCCGTCGGTAATCTTTGTCACCGGCTGGAACGAATGGATAGCCGGGCGGTACGAAGAATGGTGCGGAGTCAAAAACGCCTTCCCCGACGAATTCAACGCACAGGCCAGCCGCGATATTGAGCCGTCGCGCGGAGTTCTTAAGGATCATTACTATTACCAGTTTGTCAACTTCGTAAGACAGTACAAAGGCGTAAGGCAGATCCCCGAACCCTCGCCCTCGCTCACCGTCGACGTCGGCGCCGGCGTCTCGCAGTGGACGAACGTGGCTCCCTACTTCGCGGGCTATATCGGCGACACAGCGAAACGCGACGCCGTCGGCTACGGCGGAACGGAATACGTCGACGAGTCGGGCAGAAACGATCTCATAGGTGCGCAGCTCGCACGGGACGCCGAAAAGATATACCTTCTCGTCGAATGCCGGGAGGATATCACTCCCTCTGCCGACCCGCTTTGGATGAACGTCTATCTCGACGTGGGCGGAGAAAACGACGGCTGGAACTCCTTCAACTACGTGATAAACAAAAACGCCCCGAAGGACGGCAAAACGGCGGTGCTCGAGCGCTTCACCGGAAACGGATACGAGTCCGAATACGTCGCCGACGCCGCTTACTCTGTAAACGGAAGATATCTTCAAATTGCAATAAACAAAAGCGATCTCGGCATATCGGGAGACGATTTCACGATCAACTTCTCGGTGACCGACAACGTCCACGACGCGTCCGACGAAGGCAGCAGTGACGGAGAGAAGACCGTCTATACTTTATTCTCGGGAGACATTCTCGACTTTTACACGTCGGGCGACGTGCTGCCCGGAGGAAGATTCAAATTCAGCTACGTCAGCACCGCCGCCAACGCCTCTGCCTCCGGCACCGATACCTCCGAAAACGCCGGCGGAACCGCCGAAGGAAGCGAAACCGCCTCCGGCCACTCCTCCCGCGGCTGCCGCTCCGCTCTCCCCTTTGCCGCGCCGCTTGCGGTCGCGATCTCCGCCGCGGCCTCCGCGACCGGCTTATCGGCCACAAAACGAAAAAAGGACGTAAACTCCAATAATTGTTGATGTTTACATCGCAGGGGCGGCCGGGGCCTTCGCGCCTCGCGGCGCTCGGCAGTGAAATTCGCGCTTTGCGCGAGCGAAATTCGGCCTGCGGCCGTCCGCCTGAAAACGGTAACCGCTGAAGCATATTGGTGCTATCCCAAACACAATAAACGCTTGCCTTCCCCGAAACGGGGAAGGGGGACCGCTTTTGCCTTCCCCTCCGGGGAAGGTGTCGGCGAAGCCGACGGATGAGGGCCGGTGGATGAGGCGAATCGACGCTGCTTTGCCTTCCCCGGCTGGGGAAGGTGTCGGCGAAGCCGACGGATGGGGCGAAGCAAACGGTAATACCTATTATGTGTCGCAGCTCTGTCCGTCGGCGCGCCCCTCATTCC
>JAGDAM010000343.1 GCA_017959485.1 Clostridia bacterium | reverse complement strand
TCGTCGAGCGTACGCCCGCGCATGTAGGCGAGCGGAGCGACCTCGACCGTCTGGCGTTCGAGATTCTTCTGATATTTTTCGGCCCCCATCATCTCGCCGAGCGCGTCGTAAAGCGGGCGAAGATAAGGGTCGATCTTGCTTTGAAGGTCGCCCGGAAGATATCCGAGTTTTTCTCCGGCTTCGATCGCGGGCCTCGTGAGGATGATCCTTGAGACCTGCTTGTCGCGGAGCGCCTTGACCGCCATCGCGACGGCAAGGAAGGTTTTTCCGGTCCCGGCGGGTCCGGTGCCGAGGACTATCGTGTTCTTTCTGATGAGATCGACGTATCTGCGCTGTCCGACCGTCTTCGGTTTGATCGGCCTGCCGGACGAGGTGACGCAGATGCAGTTCTCGTCGAATCCGGCGAGTTCCGCCTCTCTTCCCTCCTTAACCATCGCGCAGACGTAAAGAACGGTGCGCTGGTCGAGAGTCTCGCCGCGGGCCGCCCTTGACGACGCCATGTCCGACAGCAGGCGGATCGCCCTCGCCGCGCCGTCTGCGTTCTCTCCGGAGACGGCTATGCGCTCTCTGCCTCCGTCGGGCGGCGTCGCGAGATGCACGCTTACGCCGAACTCGTGCTCGATCGCGGACATATTCGAATCCGCAGCCCCGAAAAGTTCAGCTGTCGCGGCCGCCCCGGGACTCTCCACGTATATCTGATTCTGCTGATCAAAAACCATTGACGTCTCCGTTCGGAAAACTGTTTTTACGCCTATATTTTATCATATTTCGGAATGAATGGCAAGAGAAAGTTTCCCGATTGACAGACCGGCGGATGTATGATATAATTTAATTTGTATTATAATAAACCTTCTCGGAGAAAAGCATGGGACCATTTTTCAGCCGGCTTCCGCTGTCGCTGTCCGACACGGCGCTGTCGTCATACAGGATCTGGACGCTGCTCGCCGCCGTCGCAATTCCCGCGGTCTGCGCCCTCGCCGTCTTTCTGTTCCTGAAAAACGCTCCGTCGGCCCGAAAGCTCGCCTGCTATTTTATTTCGCTGCCTTTATTTATGATACCGGCTCTTTTTCTGCTGTCGGGTTCGGACGGTCCGTTTTCTCCGATAGTCGGCGCCGGGACGGCGTCGCTGATTCCGGAAGCGGCCGGATTTATCGCGGCGGTAGCGCTTGGAACGTTATATATCGGCATCAACGTCGTAATCTGTTCCGCCGGAGTCACGCGGCTCGCCGGACGCACTCTCGCGGCCGTATTCACCATCTTTTCGGTATTTGCCGAGACTTTTCTGCTCGCTCTGACGGTTGAGACGCCGCGCGGAGTAAGGGCGGCGATGGCGGACTACTTCTCGCCGCTGTCGGGTCTCGGCGGGAATCTCTCGTATTTCGCCGAATGCTCGCCCGACGTTTTTTCCGTGATCGTTTTCGCTCTCTTCATACTTTTAGTTTTCTGCTGCTTTTTCGCCAACAAAACGAAAGCCGCGCTCGCAGAGGAAGATCTCGCCCGCGAACACGCTCTCTCCGAACTCGAACAGCTGAGACAGACGTCGCCCGACGCTCCGCGCTGCGCACTCTGCGTGCACGCCGCGGAGCTGCGCACCGAAGAGGGGAAAATGCTTTGCGACACTCACGGAGCCGTATCCGGAATCGGACTTTGCAAACGTTTCGAATACGATCCCCTGAAGCGTCCGGTCGGTGATCCCGCGGGAGCCGAGAGCTCCGTCGCGGAGAACCCGGACGCGTCCGGACCGAAAGACTGAAAAGAGGTTATCTGAAACGGTATGAAAAAAAGATTATCCATCCTCGCAGCCCTTCTTCTCGCCGCGGTCATGGCGTCCGCGGCCCTCTCGGGCTGCGGCGGAATACAGTACGCGGTGGTTTCGAGCGGCAACGTCTCCGCCGAAGGACTGATCTACGATCTGTACGAAAACGGTGAGGCGTCGGTAACCGGACGTCAGGGTACCGAGACCGATCTCGTCATTCCCGCCACGGTCGACGGACATAAAGTCAAATCGGTCGCCGCCCGCGCCTTCGAGGGCCGGACGGACGTCGTCACGCTGAAGATTGAGGGGAAACTCGAAGAGATCGGAGAATTCGCCTTTTCCGAAGTCCCGTCTCTCATGACCGCCGACCTCGGCGGTACCGCCTCGGTCGCTTCCTGCGCCTTTTACGGGTGCGAAAATCTTACGAGGGTGACCGGTACCGGACGTCTTTCGGCCATCGGTGAAATGGCTTTCTGCGGCTGCCGCTCGCTCGCCGCGTTTGATTTTTCGAACATTTCATCGGTAGGAGAACGCGCTTTCGGACAGTGCGATTCTCTCGCCTCGGTTAAATTGCCGAAATCGGTCAAGACGCTCGGCGCCGGCGCCTTTGAGGGATGCCGGTCGCTGGCCTGCGCCGACCTTTCCGCTCTGTCTCTTTCTTATATCCCGGACGGTCTTTTCGTCCGCTGCACGTCGCTCAGCCGCGTGGTTTTTTCCCCGTCGCTGAAAAGCATCGGAATGCAGGCGTTCAGGGGGTGCGAAGTTCTTGAAACCCTCTTCCTGCCCGCCTCGCTGACCGAGATCGGAGATTCGGCTTTTTACGGCTGCGACGCGCTCGCGACCGTCAATTACGCCGGGAGCGAAAGCAAATGGAAGAACGTCGCGGTATCCGACGGAAACGATCCGCTGACCGCGCTGCGCCCCTATCCCGGGGTCAAACAGACGAAGGCGCCGGTCACCTCTCCGTCGGGAAAGCCGACGGGGTTCACGCCGCCCGCCGCCGGTGAAGGCGAATTCACAGAAGGCGAGTTCACCTATTCGGTGCTTGCGGACGGCCGGGCCGAAATCATCGGATATTCCGGAACTTCGCGGACGATTGTGATTCCTTCAAAGATCGCGGGCAAAACCGTGGCGTCGGTCGCCGGCGGAGTCTTTACCGACAATACGGTCATTACCTCCGTCGATCTCGGCGGAATCGAGTCGCTCGGAGCAACCTGTTTTGCAGGATGCGCCTCTCTATCCTCGGTCAGGGCGTCGTCCAATCTGAAAAGCGTCGGAATAAACGCTTTCCTCGGGACTCCCTATCTCGAATCGAGAAACAGGGAGGAGTTCCCGACTCTCGGCGACGGCGTGCTGATCGCCTGCAACGCGGAGTCGTCATCCGTGACGCTTCCGTCGGGAGTCCGTCATATAGGCGGCGGAGTCTTCTCGATGAACGGGAAGCTAACCTGCGTCGACCTCGGGCCCGAGGTGATCTCGGTGGGCGAACAGGCGTTCGCGTTCTGCGAATCTCTGAGATACGTGAACGCGCCTTCGCTCGAATATATCGGAGAGTTCGCCTTCTGCGGCTGCACCGAACTGCCGGCTTTCGATTTCTCCGAGAGAATCGGTTTCATCGGGGAAAACGCCTTCGCCGACTGCTACCGGCTGGTTTACGTCTGTCTCGGAAGCCGGCTTGAAACGCTCACTGCGGGCACTTTCGCCAACTGCCAGAACCTGCGTTTGTGCCGGATCCCCGGAAAGATCGGCACCATCCGCTCGTCCGCCTTTTCGGGGTGTCTGGTGTTCGTCATACAGACTCCCGGAACTCAGGAGGAACTGATGAAGTCGGTGGAGAGCGACGGCGTCTTCTTCATCGACGATATGTACTTTGTTTCTGAAAAATAAACTACGGGTGAACCAATGGTATTCAGAAAAAAAACGCACCTCCCGCCGCCCGGCGACGTGGAAAAACCGGAAAAGAAAAAAAGCCCGGGGGAACTTCCCGCGGTCTTCGCGGCGGCTGCCCAGCTTGCCGGATCGGCCGCTCTTCTGGGTTTGTATTTCGCGACCTATTATCTTCCCTACGCGCTCGGAGCACTCTGTCCGCT
>JAGDAM010000342.1 GCA_017959485.1 Clostridia bacterium | reverse complement strand
CCTGCTCACGCGGGAGGAGGGAATTGCGCCCGGACGCGCCGACTGATTTGTCTTCGCCTTCGCGTTTTTTCAGTTTCTTTTAAAAAAATATTGCATAATAACTCGTTTTGTGCTATAATATTTTGCGTTTTGCGGATTAGCCTTCCGCGAACATAAATCACACACGCCGGCTTCCGGCGCGGGGTGGCCCGCAAGGGCTTGGCGCAGCACTCCGGCGTGGTGGAAAAACCAAATTTCAGGAGGACATGAAAAATGTCGGTAATCAACATCAAGCAGCTGCTTGAAGCCGGTGTCCATTTCGGACACCACACCAGAAGATGGAACCCGAAAATGGCCGAGTACATCTTCACCGAGCGCAACGGGATCTACATCATAGACCTTCAGAAGACCGTTAAAAAGTTTGACGAGGCCTATATGTTCGTAAGAGACCTTGCCGCCGCCGGAGGAACCCTTCTTTTCGTGGGAACGAAGAAGCAGGCCGCCGACGCCATCAAGGAAGAGGCCGAAAAGTGCGGCATGTATTACGTCAACGTAAGATGGCCGGGCGGAATGATGACCAACTTCAAGACCATCAAGAAGTCGATCAACCGTCTCAACAGCCTCACCAGAATGAGCGAGGACGGAACCTGGGATATGCTCCCCAAGAAGGAAGTCGCCGCTCTCCAGAAAGAGCTCGCCGATCTTGAAAAGAACTACGGCGGCATCAAGACCATGGTCGAACTTCCGTCCGCGGTATTCATCGTCGATACCAAGAAGGAAGCCAACGCCGTCAAGGAAGCCAGAAAGCTCGGCATACCGGTCATAGCCATCGTCGACACCAACTGCGATCCCGACGACGCCGACTACATCATCCCGGGCAACGACGACGCGATCCGCGCCATCAAGCTCATCTCCGCCACTCTCGCCGACGCCGTTATCGAAGGCAAACAGGGCGAACAGGGCGGTGAAGAGGAAGCCGCCCCGGAAGAGGCCGAGAATCCCGACGCGGAATAATCCTCCGCAATAAGAGAATTAAGGAGTTAATCACATGGCAACCATTTCCGCAAAAGACGTCGCCGCTCTCCGCGCTCAGACCGGAATCGGCATGATGGAATGCAAGAAGGCGCTCGTCGAGGCCGAGGGAGATATGGAAAAGGCGCTCAAAGTTCTCCGTGAAAGAGGACTTGCCGTAGCCGCCAAGAAGGAAGGCAGAATCGCCGCCGAGGGTGTCGTCGACATTCTCAAGACCGACGACTGCGCCGCCATCATCGAGGTAAACTCGGAGACCGACTTCGTCGCCAAGAACCAGACCTTCAAGGATTTCGTCAAGGCGCTGCTCCGCACCGTCATCGCTCTCCGTCCCGCCGACGTCGAAACCCTCATGGCTTCGAAATTCGACGGAACCGAACTCACCGTCGACGAAAAGCTCAGCGAGATGAGATTCCAGATCGGTGAGAAGATTTCGATTCGCCGCTTCGCCGTCCGCGAAGGCTACACCGGAACCTACGTTCACCACGACAGCAGCACAGCCGTTATCGTCTGCCTCGATACCGACCCCGCCGCCGCCGCGAAGCCCGAGTTCGCCGCTCTCGCCAAGAAGCTTGCCCTTCAGGTCGCCGGCAACACCCCCGCTCCCACTTACGTGAGACGCGAGGAAGTTCCCGCCGCCGTCCTCGAGGAGGAAAAGCGCATTCAGATCGCCGCTCTGCGCAACGATCCGAAGAACGCGAACAAGCCCGACAACATTCTTGAGAAGATCGTCATCGGCAAGATGAACAAGTTCTATGAGAACGTCTGCCTGCTCGATCAGGGAAGCATCTCGGAGGACGATATGACCGTCGGTCAGTTCGTCAAGTCGGTTGAGAAGCAGATCGGCGCTCCGATCACCGTTCGCGAGTTCATCGCTTACAACAAGGGCGAAGGACTTGAGAAGAGAGAGGACAATTTCGCCGACGAGATCGCGAGACTGACTCAGAAATAATAATTTGTGCTGACAAAAGTGCGCCGGGGATCGACAGATTCCCGGCGCGTTTTCAAAAAAGAAATATGATAGAAAAGGCAATTTTCGATCTTGACGGGACGCTGCTCGACACAAGTCCCGGAATACTTGAGAGCGTTCGTTATTCGCTCGGCAGATACGGTTTTCCCGAGCCGCCCCTCGACGATCTCCTGACTTTCGTCGGGCCTCCGCTCGTCGATTCATATATGCGCGTCTGCGGCTGCTCGCGCGAAGACGCCGAAAAACTGACCGCGGCGTACAGGGAATACTATCCGACGGGACCGATGTTCAACGCGCTGCCGTACGATGGAATCTACGATATCCTCCGCGAACTGAAAGGCAGCGGCCTGATTCTTTCAATCGCCACCTCGAAGCCAACGGTATTTTCCTCGCGAGTCGCCGCGCGCTTCGGGTTCGACAGATTCATGTCGGGGCTTGAGGGAGCCGATCTCGCCGGCGTTTTATCCAAGGCCGATCTGATCATGGCCTGCGTCCGGGAT
>JAGDAM010000036.1 GCA_017959485.1 Clostridia bacterium | reverse complement strand
TCTTGACTATCATTGGCCGGATACCGACGGGGAGACGCAGCTTGAGTATTTCGAAGCGCAGCTGGACCTCGCGGCGGAATACGGTCTGCCCGTGGTTATACACGACAGGGACGCCCACCGGGACGTGTTCGAAGCCGTGCTGCGCCATCCGAGCGCCGTCGGGGTGTTTCACAGCTATTCCGGAAGCGCGGAGACGGCACGCGATCTCTGCTCTCGCGGATGGTATATTTCATTTTCGGGCGTCGTCACCTTCAAAAACGCGCCTCGGGTGAGACAGGTCGCTTCGACGGTTCCGCTTGACCGGCTGCTTCTCGAGACCGACGCGCCCTATCTCGCTCCAGAGCCCTACCGGGGCAGGATGAACAGATCAGACTATATCGCGTCCACCGCCGCGTCGCTGGGTGAATTATTCGGCGTCGGAGCGGATGAAATCACCGGTATCTGCCGCGCGAACGCCGAAAAACTCTTCCTTCGGACGTAATTCGCAAAAAATCGTTGCATTCAATACCGATATATGGTATAATTTTTTGATGGACTCAATTTGTAAATAATAAATCCGTCCTCTCCCTGAGGGGACGGCGAAAGGAAACGATATGGCAAAGATTGAAACCGCAAAGATCAGAAACATCGCTCTGCTCGGACACGGCGGAAGCGGAAAGACCTCGCTGGCCGAAGCCCTGCTTTATATTTCGGGAGGCACTGACAGACTCGGCAAGCCGTCCGACGGCAACACCGTCTGCGATTACGATCCCGAAGAGATAAAGAGAGGGTTTTCCATCTCGGCGTCGGTTGCTCCCGTTATGTGGAAGGGCTGCAAAGTCAACGTGCTGGACACCCCCGGATATCTTGATTTCGTAGCCGAAGTCAAGCAGGCTCTCAGAGTCGCCGGCAACGCAGTTATTCTTGTCGACGCAAAGTCCGGTGTCGAAGTCGGAACCGAACTCGGATGGGACTACGCCGACGAGGCCGGTGTTCCGCGCACATTCTTTATCAACAAATACGATGACGCCGAGGCCGATTTCGACCGCGTTTTCGGACAGCTCAAGGAAAAGTTCGGAGCATCCGTCTGCCCGGTTACCGTTCCGGTCAAACAGGGCAAAGATATCGTTCTCATCGACCTCATTTCGATGAAGGCCTTCAAATTCGATCAGAAGGGCGTTCCTTCCGAGATTCCGATGACCGGAGACCTCGAGGCCGCCGCCGAGTCTCACAAGGCCGACTTCAACGACGCGATCGCAATGGTCAGCGAAGAGATGATGGAAAAAGTCCTGATGGAAGAGGAGATTACCCGCGAAGAGGCGGCCGCCGCCCTTCACGACGGAATCGTTTCCGGCTCCATCGTTCCGGTTTACTGCGGTTCTTCGGTAACTCTCGCGGGCGTTTCCTTCCTGCTTGACGCCGCCGTCGACGCTTTCCCGAAATTCACGTCGAAGAAGACCGAGCGTCTCGCTGACGGCGGAACTGTCGCCATCGAAGAGCAGGGCGACGTCGCGATCTTCGTATTCAAAACGGTTGCCGACCCCTTCGTCGGAAAGATGTCCTTCTTCAAGGTTATGAACGGCACTCTCCGCAGAGATCAGGTTCTCGTCAACGTTAAGACCGGCACGTCCGAAAAGATGGCTCACATCTACACGATAAAGGGCAAGACCCAGACCGAAGTCGACGAGCTCGCCTGCGGCGACATCGGTATGATCGCCAAGCTTTCGAACACCAATACCAACGATACGCTCCGCGCGTCAGGCACCGCCGCTTACGCTCCCACGGTGTATCCCGAGGGATATATGACTCAGGCAATCATTCCCGAGACCGCCAAGGACGAGGGAAAGATTTCCCAGTCGCTCGCGAGACTTGTCGAAGAGGATCAGACACTGAGATACGAGACCGATCCAGAGACCAAGCAGATGGTCATTACCGGACTCGGAGATATGCATCTCGCCGTTCTTTCCTCCAAGCTGAAATCGAGATACGGCGTTTCGATCAGACTCGAAACTCCCAAGATTCCTTACCGCGAAAAGATCACAAAGTCGGTCGATATCCACGCCCGTCACAAGAAACAGAACGGCGGTTCGGGTCAGTTCGGCGACGTCTGGATCAGATTCTCGCCCGGCGAGGAGCCCGGACTCACCTTCACCGTTTCGGTCGTCGGCGGCGTCGTCCCGAAGAACTTCAACCCCGCGGTTGAAAAGGGTCTTCTCGAAGGCATGCAGAAGGGCGTCGCCGGATTCCCGATGACCTTCCTTGCAGCCGATCTTCACGACGGTTCCTACCATCCGGTCGACTCGGACGAAATCTCCTTCAAGACTGCAGCCATTATGGCTTACAAGATGTGCCTCGAGCAGGCCGGACCGGTTCTTATGGAGCCGATCGGAGATCTTGACATCACCGTTCCCGAGTCGCTCGTCGGCGACGTAATGGGCGATCTCAACAAGAGACGCGGAAGCATAATGGGCATGGATCCCGCTCACAAGAAGGGCTACACCGTTGTGCACGCGACAGCTCCCAAAGCCGAGCTGCTCGATTACCCGATCGCGCTTCGCGCAATGTCTCAGGGCCGCGGATACTTCACTTTCAAAGTAACCGATTACGCCGTCGTTCCCGGCAATATTGCCCAGAAGATAGTCGAAGATTACAAAAAGTCCCAGGAGAACTGAGGACAGACAAATAGGGGGGCTGTAAAAAAGTCAACTTTTTTTACAGCCCCAGCTAAATTCGCCGTTCCGGCGAGCTAAATTATGCTTCGCATAGCTAAATTTGTTTCGCAAGCT
Source organism: Clostridia bacterium (assembly GCA_017959485.1). The sequence goes on along the minus strand of JAGDAM010000036.1, from coordinate 768 downwards.
AAATTCGGCTTCGCCGAGCTAACTGCGGCGAATTTAATTTAGCTGTCCCGAAGGGACAATTTAGCTATCGTACGAAGAGAGATTATTAATCTGCAGCAATACCGCACAAATCGACTCCGGCCGATCCGTGCGGTATTTCTTTATTACGACAGTATTTAAAGGTTAAACAGTACCAATGATTTTAAAACGTATCCGTTTTCGCTCTCCGCGATTTCCCCGAGTGAGAAAAACTCGCCCGAATGAGAAAGAAGCCGGTACCTGTCCCCCGGCTTTGCCCGGGACAAGCCCACCTTTGTCGCAAAAGGACGGCAGCCGTCGCGTATCAGCTTTTCGTAAAAGGGTTCGAGACGCAGTTCCGGATAATCCGAGAACGCCTGTTCGACCGGAATCAGGAGTTTATCGGGGGCGCTTCCGGCAAATGATTCGAGCCGCTCGCGCGTTACGGCTTCATCAATGACAAACCGTCCGACCGAGGTCCTTCTAAGCGAACTCATAACCGCAACCGTTCCGAGGCGGGCCGCCAAATCCTCGCAGAGAACCCTGATATAGGTCCCGGACGAACATTCTACGTCAAGCCGGAAGACTGACGGATCGGCGGTTTTATTGGCGGAAAGGGAATATACGGTGACGGGTCTCGGCTCTCTTTCGACGCTCAACCCCCGTCTCGCAAGATCGTACAGTTTCATTCCGCCGACTTTCACGGCGCTGTACATAGGCGGGATCTGCATGAGGTTTCCGGTCATACCGGGCAGCGCAGCGCACAGTTCT
>JAGDAM010000341.1 GCA_017959485.1 Clostridia bacterium | reverse complement strand
TCCGCGCGGTCGCGGCTGAGATTGCGCGTCTGAAAGGCACAACTCCGGAAGAAGTCATTGCCGCGTCGGACACCGGCGCGAAAGCGCTTTTCGGGATCAGGATCGAACAATAAAAGAAGACAAGGGAGAAAGACGGATATTGAGCAGTTTAAAGAAGTCGGATGAGCTGATATGGTTGCTTGATTACGCACGGAATAAATACGGAGCCGGCGGAAGCAGCGCTCTGATCTGCGAGTCGGTCCTGCTTGCGGCAATCGACGTCGCGTTGCGCGAGGTTGAGGACCACATCGCCCACGGGCGCGAGCATTGGATGATTTACCGGATGCTTCGCAGGCAGTTTCCGGAAGACCCGGGATTCGGACAAATCCGGGAAGCGCTCACCGGGTACCTCGCCACGGAATCCTCCAACGAAATGACGAATATTCTCGTTTTTCAGGCCCGTATGCACCGGGCGGAAGCGAAGGCCGTCTCCGACGAAAAGGAAGAGCTTACGCCTTCGGATCTGCTCTCTGCGATTCTGGCCGACCCGACCGAGCAGATAAAGAGCTGTATCCCCGGACCGGAAGACGACGAATCCGCTTTCGAAGCGGACGACGATAATGATAACGGTGAGACAATCGAAATCCGCGTCGAAGAACCGGATACTCCCGAAAAAAACGTCGAAAGACTCGCGCAGGTTACCGAAGAAACCAAGAAACTGTATACCGAGCTGAACCGCCGGGTTCTCGGTCAGCAGAACGCGGTAAGCGTTTTCGCGTCGGGTTATTTTCAGTCGCAGCTGCTTTCGATGACAGAAGCGGAAAGGAAAAAACCGAACGCGACCTTCCTGTTTGCCGGACCTCCCGGGGTAGGGAAGACCTTCCTCGCGGAGAACGTCGCGGATATACTCGGCCTGCCCTTCTACCGCGCCGATATGAGCGGCTATTCCGACAAGGAGGCGGCCATCGAGTTCGCGGGTTCCGACAGGGTCTACAAAAACGCGAAATCGGGCAACGTCACCTCTTTTGTACACGAAAATCCGAAGTGCGTACTGCTCTTCGACGAGATAGAAAAGGCGCATATCAACGTTATTCACTTGTTTTTGCAGATACTTGACGCCGGACGCCTCCGCGACGCGTATACCGACGAGGAGGTTTCGTTTACCGACGCCCTTATGATATTCACCACGAACGCGGGCAGGCAGATCTACGAGGACTCCGAGTCGCCGGATCTTTCCGGAATCAGCCGCAAGGTCATAATCATAGCGCTTCAGACCGACGTCAATCCCGCCACGAAGGAGCCGTTTTTCCCGGCGGCAATCTGCTCGCGGTTCGCGTCGGGGAACGTGGTAATGTTCAATCACGTAACCGCCGGGGCTCTGATGTCCATCGTCGAAACCGAGCTGAGGCGGCACGCCGACAATTTCGAAAAACGTTTCGGAATAGATATCTCGATAGACGAACGCGTCGCCGCGTCTCTTCTGTTCGCGGAGGGAGGAGCTTCCGACGCCCGCACCATGCGCGCGAGAGCCGAGGCCTTCTTCAACGGGGAGACGTTTGAACTCTTCCGTCTGCTCGGCTCAAAGAAGGTCGGGAACGGGATAAAATCGCTGAAAAAGGTCGAGTTTTCGGTCGAACTGCCTGAAGAAGACAAAGAGATTGCGGGACTGTTCGAAAAAGAATCTCCCTGCACGCTTCTTGCCTTTACGTCCCGGTCGAAGATAAAAAAATGCGTCGAATCATGTCCTTCGGTCAGGTTCCTGGAGGCGCACTCCGCGGCCGAAGCCGAGAGGAAGCTCCGCGAAAACGACGTAGACGACGTACTGATCGATATCGGTTTCGGCAGACGCGGCGACGCGGCTTATCTGAACGTCGAGGACGTCGATTCGGAGGCGCGGGATCTTCTGAAATATCTCTCGGATATCGGATCGGGCATCCCGGTTTATATACTGGAGTCGGGACGCTCCTCGCTCAGCAACGAGGAGAGGGATTCGTTCAACCGCAGGGGAGTGCGCGGATATATCACTCTCTCCGGTGCTTCGGACCCCGAGCGGTTTGACCGCGACGTGAAAGAGATTACGCACTCGCAGCAAATGCAGCGGAGCATGGAGTATCTCGCGCGTTCGTGCAAGGTCGTGAGCTTCGACACCGCCCAGCTGCTTGACGACAGCGGGACGCGCGCAACGGTCAAACTGTTCGATTTTCGCCTTCATCCCGCCGTCGACGCCGAAGACGCCTCGAGCGTTCTGAGCTCCGTTTCCAAGCCGGACGTCTTGTTTGAGACGGTAATCGGTGCGGAAGAGGCAAAAAAGGAACTGCGGTACTTTGTGGATTATCTGAAAAATCCCAGAAAGTATCTGGGTACAGGTCTTTCCGCACCGAAGGGAGTTCTGCTCTACGGCCCTCCGGGCACGGGAAAAACCATGCTTGCCAAGGCGGTGGCGGGAGAGTCCGACGTGACCTTCATATCCGCCGAGGGCAATCAGTTCGTCAACCAGTTTCAGGGGGTCGGAAGAGACCGCCTGAAGAAGCTCTTTTCGATCGCGCGGAAATACGCTCCCTCCATCCTTTTCATCGACGAGATAGACGCGATCGCCGGAGCGAGAACCGGAGCGTCGGGAGACAACGCGACGCTTACGGCTCTGCTGACCGAGATGGACGGCTTTTCC
>JAGDAM010000340.1 GCA_017959485.1 Clostridia bacterium | reverse complement strand
TTCCGCGTCTGCTGGACCGACGACAACGGCAAGGTACACACCAATACCGGTTACCGCTGCCAGTTCAACGGAGCCATCGGCCCCTACAAGGGCGGACTTCGCTTCTCCCCCTCGGTTTATCCCGGAATCATCCGCTTCCTCGGATTTGAGCAGACCTTCAAGAACGCCCTTACCGGCATGCCGATAGGCGGAGCCAAGGGCGGTTCCGACTTTGATCCCGTCGGCAAATCCGACGCCGAGATCATGCGCTTCTGCCAGAGTTTTATGACGGCTCTCTACAGATACATCGGTCCGGATATCGACGTTCCCGCGGGCGACCTCGGAGTCGGCGGACGCGAGATCGGCTACCTCTACGGCCAGTACAGACGCCTCAAGGGCGTTTTCGAGAACGGCGTCCTCACCGGCAAGGGCAGAACCTACGGCGGATCGCTCATCAGACCCGAAGCCACCGGATACGGAGCCGTTTATTATCTGCTTGAGGTTCTTAAGCACTTCGGAGACGATATCAAGGGCAAGACCATCGTCGTTTCGGGTTACGGAAACGTTTCCTGTGGCATCTGCAAGAAGGCGAAGGAACTCGGCGCGAAGGTCGTCACCATTTCCGGACGCAAGGGATACGTTTACGATCCCGAAGGCGTTTCCACCGATGAGAAGATCGACTTTATGCTCAAAATGCGTTCCGCCAACAGCCCGAACTCGATCGAGGAATACGCGAAGAAGTTCGGCGCTCAGTACTTCCCGGGCGAAAAGCCGTGGGGCGTCAAGGCCGATATCGTTATGCCCGCCGCCACCCAGAACGAGGTTCTGATCGACGACGCGAGAACCATCGCCGCCAACGGAACCAAATACTATATCGAAGTTTCGAATATGCCGACCACCAACGAGGCGCTGAACTTCCTGCGCGGAGTAGCGGGACTGACCGTCGCTCCCTCCAAGGCGGCCAACGCCGGAGGCGTAGGAGTTTCGGCTCTCGAGATGTGCCAGAACAGCGAGCGCCTCTCCTGGACCGAGGAGGAGGTCGACGAGAAGCTTCAGAGAATGATGCAGAATATCGTCAAAGCTTCCGCCGAGGCCGCCGAAGAGAACGGACTCGGATACGACCTTGTCGCCGGAGCCAACATCGCCGGCTTCAAGAAGGTCGCCACCGCGATGCTTGAGCAGGGAATATTCTGATAGTTTCCGTATAAAAAATGGGGCTGTAAAAAAAGTTGAACTTTTTTACAGCCCCTGCTAAATTCTCCGTTCCGGCGAGCTAAATTATGCTTCGCAAGCTAAATTCGCCGTTCCGGCGAGCTAAATTCGGCTGCGCCGAGCTAAATTATGCTTCGCAAGCTAAATTCGCCGTTCCGGTGAGTTTAATTCGGCTCCGCCGAGCAATAATGGCGAATTTAATATAGCTGTCCCGAAGGGACAATTTAGCTATCGAACGCAGTGAGATAATTTAGCTGCCGCGCAGCGGCAATTTAGCTATCGAACAAAGTGAGATAATTTAGCTGCCGCGCAGCGGCAATTTAGCTGTTCGCTTGTCGAACTTTTTTACAGCCCCGTTAATAAACTTCAATAAATACAGGCATATACGCGTTACTTGCCGGTGCTCTTTTTGCACGCGTCGCAGTATTTGCAGTGCGCGCAGTCGCACCCGCAGGCATGCCTGCCCTTTTTTTTTATCGCGCAGGAGCGCCGCGACGGCGAGAGCCAGTAACGCGGCTACCGCGATCACCACGATGAAGGCGGCGACGTTTTCCGCAATCCAGCTGAACATGACTTTTGCCTCGCTTTCAGAGTATCTTTTGACTCGGTTATTTGATTACGCCGAGCCGGTCGGCTTCGCGGTATTTTCTGAAGAAGAGCATCCAGGTGCCGACTCCGAGTATTGCCGCGGCGGCAATCAGCGATACGACGTTAAGAATTATACCGCCCTCGGCGAGCCGTCCGGTGAACAGGTTGCCGAACTGGTTGACGATGAGCGCGACGGCGTAGGCGAATCCGCATTCGTACAGGATCGCGAACCAGGTCCATTTTGCGCTGTTCATCTCACGCCGGATGGCTCCCATCGCCGCGAAGCAGGGGGCGCAGAGCAGGTTGAAGATCAGGAATGACAGACCCGAAACCTTCGTGAACGCCTCGCCGATATTCGCGATCCCTCCGTAGAGAACTCCCATCGTTCCGACGATATTCTCCTTTGCGACGAGTCCGGTGAAGGACGCGACGGCCGCCTGCCAGTTGCCCCAGCCGAGCGGAGCGAAGATCCAGGCGATGCCCTGACCGATTTTCGCGAGGATAGAGCCGTCCATCTGATCTTCTCCGAGCATTCCGAAGGAGCCGTCGGCCCATCCGAAGAAGGAGAGGAACCAGACCGCGACGGTCGAGAGCAGGATTATCGTTCCCGCTTTCTTAATGAAGGACCATCCGCGCTCCCAGGTCGAGCGGAGCAGGTTTCCGACGGTCGGCCAGTGATATGCGGGAAGCTCCATCACGAAGGGAGCCGGATCGCCGGAGAACGCCTTCGTCTTTTTGAGTATTATGCCCGAGATAACTATTGCCGCCATGCCGATGAAATAGGAGCCGGTGGCTACCCACGCCGAACCGCCGAAGATTGCGGCCGAAATCATCGAGATGAATGGCAGCTTTGCGCCGCAGGGAATGAAGGTGGTCGTCATTATCGTCATGCGGCGGTCGCGTTCGTTTTCGATGGTGCGCGAAGCCATGATGCCCGGGATGCCGCATCCGGTTCCAATGAGGATCGGAATGAAGGATTGTCCGGAAAGACCGAAGCGACGGAAGACGCGGTCGAGCACGAAGGCGATACGCGCCATATATCCGCAGGCCTCAAGGAAGGCGAGCAGCAGAAAGAGCACGAGCATCTGCGGCACAAAGCCGAGCACGGAACCGACTCCCGCCACTATGCCTTTTTGAATCAGTCCGTAGAGCCATTCGGGAACGACCGGCTCGCCCTCTTCGTCAAGCAGCGCCATATCGAGCAGCGCGGGAATTCCGGGGACCCAGACTCCGTCGTCCGCCGGATCCGGCTCGTCGAAGCTTCC
>JAGDAM010000339.1 GCA_017959485.1 Clostridia bacterium | reverse complement strand
CAGACGGGGCGAAGCGGCACGTCCGTTCAGAATTTTTATGACATGATGAAATGCGCACTGAACGGGAAAGAGGTTTTCGCCGAGGTTCGGTTGGACGAAGCGCACCTGACCGAGACGCTGAATCGCGTGAAGAAGGAAGTGGACCGGGAGCCGGTAGACGCATCCGTCGTGTTCACAGCGACAGGCATAATCCCCCTCGAAGGAAAGACAGGCCGACAGATGGACGTACAGGCACTGGCGGAAACTGTAAAGCCGCGTCTTCTGGGACTGCATTTGCCGTGCCGCGAGGCTATCACATTGGTCGAAACGGAACCGGAAGTTACTATAAAAGACGTCGAGATGATTGACGGCGTTCTGGGAAGCTGCACGACTTATTACGGCGCATATACGGGCCGGGGCGACAACATCGAGATTGCCACGGCGGCTCTGAACAACCGCATTGTGCGCCCCGGCGAGGAGCTTTCTTTCAATACGCAGGTCGGCCCGCGCATACCGAGCAGGGGTTACGAAATCGCGCCGGTCATCGTGGACGGGAAAGTGGAGCAGGATACCGGCGGCGGTGTCTGCCAGGTCAGCTCGACACTCTACAACGCGGTGCTTTTGGCGGGGTTGACGCCGACAGCGCGCACTTCTCATTTTTACCCGTCGGCTTATCTTCCGGCGGGACTGGACGCTACGGTAGCCGATGGACAGATTGATTTTGTATTTCAAAACACGTTGCCCCATAGTGTCCTTTTGCGCGCAGGCGCCTTCGAAGGCTCTCTGACAGTGGAGATTTTCGGACATCGGGCAGATTTGCCCGGCGAGTACGATCTGGAAACGGCCATTATCGGGCCGCCGCCGACGGTAGAGGTTTACCGCGTACTGTATCAGGGTGAAACGGTGATTAACCGCGAATATCGGTATACAGACGTCTACGACGTGCCGCCGCCAGAAGACGAGAAAAAGCCGGAGCCGACGCAAACGACGTCCGAACCTGAACCTGAGCCGGAGCCAAAACCGGGACAAAAACCGGAAGCGCCGGTCCCCGCACCCAAGCCCGAGGCAAAAACCGAGCCGGAGCCGGCGGCAAAACCGGAGCCGAAACCGACAGAAAAACCGACAACAAAGCCGACGGAAAAACCGTCGGCAGAAAAAACAGACAAACGATAGCATTTATTTGGAGGAATCTCGATGAGCCTTACGCTTTTTTCCCCGTTTGCCGGGACCATCCATCCGATCGAGGAAGCGCCCGATCCGGTCTTTTCGATGAAAATGCTGGGCGACGGTTTTTTCGTGACGCCGTCGTCGGGCGAAGCGTTTTCCCCCGTCGACGGGGAAATCACCTATGTCGCGCCGACGAAGCATGGAATCCGGATCGCCGCCGATGACGGCACGAAGGTGACGCTCCATATCGGCACGGAATCGGGCGAACTGAAAGGCGAAGGCTTTACCGTGTTCGTCGAACAGGGAGCGAAGGTAAAGAAGGGTGACAAGCTGATGACTTTCTCGCCGGAGCTTTTGCGGCAAAATCCGAAAACGACGGACGCCTGCATCGTTTTGATTGAAGAATTGCCGGAAGGAAAAGAAGTGCGGCTGACGGCGAGCGGCGAAGTCGTGCCGTTAGCGGCGGTGGCAGAAATCGCTTAATACAGTTCCTCTCTCCTGTCGTGGAACACGTCGATCGTTCGCTTGATTTCATCCCTCACGGAAAGGTCAATCTCGGCAGTCAGAATCGCTTCCCCTTCGTCGGCTTCGGCGAACCTTTCGCCCCACGGATCGATAATGGCGGAGTGTCCGCCCAGCGGCATTCCGTTAGCGAAAGCGCCGCTTCCGTTGACCGCGACGAAAAAGACCTGGTTCTCAACGGCGCGGGCCTGCGAAAGAGTCCGCCAATGGGCGATTCGCGCCGTCGGCCACGCGGAGGGCAAGAATATCAGCGCCGCGTCCTCCAACGCATACCGCCGGAAAAGCTCCGGAAAGCGCAGATCGTAGCAGACGGCAACGGCGCACTTCACGCCGTCGAAGGAAAAGACCGCGCGATGGTCGCCCTTACGGAAGAATTTATCTTCCTTCGCCGGAGAGAAAAGGTGCGTCTTGTCGTAATCGGCGACAAGAACACCGTTCCGATCAAAGACATAGCAT
>JAGDAM010000338.1 GCA_017959485.1 Clostridia bacterium | reverse complement strand
GCGGCGGCGGAGTATTCGCACAGCGCGCGGCAAAGGTCGTCGGTCTTGTCGGTTATTCCGTCGTTGATCATTCTTTCGCAGTATTTCGTTACGCTGAACGAGTCTGCCGCGGAATATACGGCGCCGGTACCGCTTCCCCTGACGAGACGGCAGTAGTAGGTGTCGGCATACTGCTTGGCGGAGAAGCCGCTGAACCTGAAAGTACCCTTCCCGTCGTGCGTCAGGACCGTGCCGCAATTGGCGAGCGTGAGCAGTTCGGAGTCGGACGCGTTCGGGTACCGGTTTTTCAGCTCCAGATATTCGGCGTGGGAAAATACCAGCAGACGCACGTCGGATTCGGCGGACGAGGATTTGAGCACGATGGACAGCCGGTCACCGGTCGAGAAATCAAGAGCGTAGGAAGTAAAGGCGAGATTTCCCGTCGCGGGCGCCGCGGGGGCGTCGAGTGATTTTACCGCCTGAGAGGGAATGAAAGACGAGGATCGTTCGGACATCGGTATGAACCGGTTGGCGAGCGAATCGGACGAGACCTGCGAGTTGAACAGCGTCTGCGCCGCCGCCGAGTAGTTCAGAAGCGAAACGAGCAGCCGGTCGAATCCTGGATTTTTCGAGTAGTACCCTCCGAGGTGTTCGGCGGGATTGAATGAAACCGTCTCGCTGGCTATGTAATAGGAATGATCGGTTTGGGATCTGACGATTGCCCTGACACTGAAGGAATCGGCAAAACGTTTTGCCGGAATCCCGTCGGTCTTGAACCTGAGCCGACCGTTCGAAAGCGTTCCGGAGAAGGTTCGGGTCTGCCCGTTGAATCCTTCGCATTCTATCAGATATTCGACTCCGGCCGACGGAGCGTTCGTCTCACCCATAAAGACTATTTCGGGGTTGTTTCCGATAGATATGCTGGTGCTTGACAGCGATACGGTATATGGGCATGTATATGAGAAACCGCCGGCAATCGAAGTCCTCTGAAGCAGAGGGTCGGATTCGATGAAGGAATTGCGGGAGGAGGCCGTTACGGTGCCTCCGCGGATCAGGAGCTTGGCTCCCGACGACGGGATGAGGTTGAAACCGCCCAGCCGTATCTCGCGCAGCGGCCCGACTTCGACGCTGCTGCTGAAGCGGCAGTCGCCGACCAGGATAAGCTTCGCGGTAGCCGCGGCGTTCTCCATCGCGTCCTCGAGGGATTCGAACCATTCCCGCGCGACCAGCGTACCCGAGCTGTTATACGTGTCGGCGCAGATTACCGGCAGGTCGCCGACACGATTTGTGAGTCCGAGATAGACCCATCCCGAATAGTTTTTTCCGTTGTAGTTGCAGAAGATCTTTCCGAATCCGTTTTCGACTTCGGTCACGTAGACTCGGAAGCGGTCGGGAATAACTTCGAGAGTTGAGGAGTTTGTGGTGGACTGAGAGCGTATGCGCAGACCGGCCGCGTAGTTAACCGTGTATATGCCGGGCGTGTAGTCGGTCGGCTGGACTTCCGTCTGGGTGGAAGAGGTGGTCTGTTCGGGTGCGGTGTCGTCGGGAACGGGATCGGAGGAAGTGTTTCCCGAGAGGACCGCCGCGGTGAGTTCCTCCGTCTCGAACCAGATTATCCCTTCAAACGAGAAGACGGAAGGCCTTCCGTAGAAGGCGTCGAATTCCGCTATCGTGCATTTGATCGGGTCGCCCTGGTTGTAATAGGTTCCTCCGACGCGCATCGCGAAATTGTCGGTAAAATAGACGTAACCGTTGATGATCGCGTGTATCAGCATCGCGTGGCCGTATTTTTTTCCGCTCGCGGTGCTTGTCGAATGAAATCCGAGCATGATATTTGTTGCGACGGGACATGCCGACGAGATGGTTCTGAGTATTCTGGCGATCGGATTCGTCCCGGACGATGGGTAGGCGTGAATCTTCTTGCCGCCGGTCGAATAGCTCAGGTTCTCGTATACGTTGTAGGCGCCGTTGCCGTTGACTCCGACATAGCTCGTGTTGACGCCGAGCATCATCAGCTGGAGGTGGACGTAGTGCGAGCAGTACCCGGTGAAGTTGGATGCGCGCTGCCCGCTCCGCTGATAGTTGAATTCGAGAGCGTCGCGGTAAATCGTGCTGATGCGCTCGTAGACCGACTCGTCGGTCGGAATCGTCAGCGCGGAAACGCTCACAGGCGGAAAGACGGCGGACGAAAGCATAATCGCGACAGCGCAGACCGCTACGGTTATCCGTATGATTGTTTTTTTCACTTCGTCTGATCCCCTCCCGTCTTTTCTTTAAAAACGCAGTTTCTAATTCTACAAAGTATATTTTACTATAAAATCTCCGGAAAGTCAACCGGAAACAGACTCCTAAGCGGCGTTCGTTTGTGAATTGTTTGTGAATTATGGAGCGGGCGGTTTCAGCCGACGCCAAAGATGTTGAAATCGTTCTTTTTTTATGATATAATATATAAAAATAACCCATATCGGCCTTCCGCTCTGCGCGGAAGAGCCGCCCCGGAGCTGAAGATGAAAAAGAAACTCTTTCTCTCACTGATCTCTCTACTTCTGATTGTCATTCTCGGGCTAGCCGCACTTTCGGGCTGCGCGAAAAACGGCGCTACGGACGATACGACCGCCGAGGGAACGACTGCCGGAGAGCAGGAATCAACTACTCAGGAGCCAGAATGGGACGGCACTCTTGAACTCATAAAAGACGGAGTATCGCTCGTCAAGGTAATCCGTCCCGACGGTTCTTCATCGAGCGATCCCGACGTTAAGGCCGCCATGAACATCCGCACGGGGCTTGAATCATACTGTGCCGACGGCGTCCGCGTCACTCTCGAGACCGACTGGACAAAGGACGGCAAGCACGATCCGGACGCGGTCGAGATACTCGTCGGACGCACTAATTACGAGGAGTCGGTCGGAGTCACCTCCTCGCTTCCTTTCGGCGACTACGCCGTCAAGGTGGTGGGGAAGAAGATAGTCGTCGTCGGCTATACCGAGCTCGCGATGAACTTCGCCGCCAATACCTTCCTCGGCAAGCTTAACTCCCTTATCACCGGCGAAGGACAGACGAAATCGCTGTCTCTCAAAGCCGAGGACGTGGACGTCTCGGGCACCAAGGACGCCGTCCTCTCTTCGCTCCCCGTGTTTGAGGGAGGCAATTACGACTCCTGGTACGATCCGGGCGACAGCTGCGACGAGATCACGCTCACCAAAACCTCGCCCGAGGCGTTTGACGCCTACGTCGCGAAGCTCAAGGAGAACGGATACACCGAGCATATCACCCGCGAAGTGATGGACAACAAGTTCGCCACCCTTTATTCCGGCACCCATACTGTCAACCTCGCATACTACAAAGCCGACAAGAAGACGCGGCTCATCATCGAGCCCTTCGACCAGACGACTCTCTTCGGGGCCGAAGCCGACAACAAGTATAACGTCGTTACCACTTCTCAGATTACGATGCTCGGACTCGAGTATCAGAAGTCGGACGGCAGCTACGCCAGCAACGGACTCAGCATCCTCATCAGAATCGCAGACGGACGCTTCCTGGTCGTCGACGGAGGCTTCAACTCCGCCAAGGATATGGATATGCTCATCGCGCAGATGAAGGCGCAGTCCGCCGATTACGTCGCCAAGACGGGCGGGATCAAGATTGCCGGCTGGATTATCACACATGCTCACGGAGACCATTCGGGAGCTATCGCCGGGCAGTACTCAAAGCTGAAGACGAACAACATCAAGGTTGAGAGATTCATTGTCAACTTTATGTCGGACGACGAGCGCAACAAGTCGATCAACTACTACCTCAGCAACGGCTCCTCCAACTGGTCGAGCGGTGAGGGATCGCAGTGGTCCAAGGTCTACTCCAACGCCGCCGCGCTCGGAGCCGATATCGTCGTAACTCACGTCGGACACATCTACTACCTTGCCGACCTTACCATAGAGACCCTTTATACGATTGAAAACTACGGACCGACGCTGGCGCAGGCCTTCAACACTACGTCGCTGATCATGAAGATGACCTTCACCGATCCCAAGACGCAGCAGAAGACGGTCTATATGAGCACCGGAGACGCCACCGGTCCCGCCTTCCTCGCCACCTCCAAGTATTTCGGAAGCTATCTCCGTTCGGATATAGTCCAGGTTGCCCATCACGGCTACACCACCTGGGGCACCGAAGAGGGCACCATATCCGCGTATAAGCTTATGGCTCCTCCGACCGTTCTCTGGCCGCAGGGTTCGCACGCCTATCCGAACTACGTGACGAAGAACTACAACGCGGTCCTGGTCAATACCTCGACCAACGCGAACTACAAGGAGACTCTCGTCGCCGGAGTCGAGGGAGACGTAACGATCTTCCCGATGCCCTATACGGTGGGCGCGGCGATAAAGCAGAAAGCAAACTGATAAAACGCGTATAACAATACAGTTCCGCGGACGGTGACTGATGACAACATCTTGTCATCCGGAACCGTCCGCGGCGCTTCGCGGGGCTTCCGGCGCTCGGGGAAGGACAGGCAGATGGATAAAAACGCGGTTGTCACAATTCTTTACGTCTATATCATCGGAATCGGTTCGGTGCTTTTAGTCAGACTGATCCTGCTTTCCGCATCTGTCATATCGGCTCTCGTTTACATATTCGGAAGTAATCCCCGGAAAAGAACCGAGCGAAAGGCGCTCGCTTCGCTGTTTTTCGTTCTGTACGGTCTTGCGGCGGTCGCCGGTCAGATGACCCTGAACGGCAGGCCGTCCGCGTTTTCGGTGCTGGTCCTGTCGGGGCTCGCGCTCGGCGCGGTCGGGGACGTCCTTCTTGAGGTGTCCCGTGGAAGGCGGGGACTTTTTGTCGCGGGCGGCGCGTCGTTTGCCGCGGGACATCTTCTCTATATCGCGGCTTTTGCTCTTGTCTGTCCGGGACACGCCCTGTACGCTGTTGCCGCAGCGGTCCCGGCTGCCGTTTTGATCACAGTTACGCTGTGTGCGGTTTTCGGGATCGGAGGCCAAAAGAGAGCTGCGGTCGCGGTTTACGCCTGCGTTCTGTCCTTCATGGCGTCTTACGCCGTGATTTGCGCCTTTGTTTCGCGTGACACGAGATTTCTCCGGATCGCATCGGGAGCCGTCCTCTTTCTCGCGAGCGATATCCTGCTCGCGATCAATATCTTTTCGAAAAACAAAAAGAAGGCGGTCGGAACCGTCTGTCTGCTCTGCTACTACGCCGGTCAGCTGCTGATAGCTTCCGGACTTTATCAGTGGTCTCCGTGGTGAACTTATGAAACTGCTAATACCGGATTTCGTTTTCGGTTCAAGACGCGAGATAACCCACGGGTTTCTTGCGCGGAACGGGATACGCGGAATCATATTCGATATCGACAACACGCTGGCGCCGTATGAGGTCGCCGAGCCGGACGGGGAACTTATCGGCTGGTTTGCGGAACTCGAGTCCGCGGGGATCAGATGCGCCTTCGTGTCGAACAATACGGAGGAACGCGTGTCTCTCTTTAACAGGCGCCTCGGCCTGCCCGCCTTTCCGGACGCCTGCAAACCCTCCCGGAAGGCCGTTGAAGCCGCTCTGCACGCCTTGGGAACGCGAAAAGAGGAAACGCTTGTAATAGGCGACCAGATCTTTACCGACGTTCTGATGGCCCACAGGGCCGGCCTGCGCGCGGTCAAGGTCCCTCCCATCAAAGATAAAACCACACTGTTCTGGAGGATAAAGCGGCTGCTCGAGGTCCCTCCGATGCGGGCGTATTACCGCAGGGAAAAGAGGAAAAACAAAGATGGACGATAAAAAACGAGCCCTGTTCGGACCCGCCGGCGCGTCCGACGCCGCGCGCGACGGAGGCGTAAAAAGCACTTTCGACAATATCGGATGGGTAAAGAATTTCGGACTCGACGCCTACGAATATCAGGCGGGCAACGGGCTGCACGCATCTGACGCGTCGCTCCGCGCCGTCGGAGCCGAAGCGGCACGGCTCGGGATCGCGATGTCATTCCACACTCCGTATTTTATCTCTCTTTCAGGAATCGAGCCCGAAAAACGGCTGAAGAGCGTGGATTATATCGCCCAGTCGGTCGCCGCGGCAAAACTGCTCGGCGCCGGGATCATCGTCATCCACACAGGAAGCGCCGCGAAGATATCCCGTGAGGAAGCTATGGGGCTTGCTGCGGACACGCTGAGGACGGCTCTCGAGCGGATCGACGTCGGAGAGGTCCGGCTCGGCCTTGAGACGATGGGAAAGAAGAACCAGCTCGGCACGCTCGACGAAGTGATCGAACTCTGCCGGATCGATCCGCGGCTTTGCCCCGTAGTCGATTTCGGACATCTCAACGCCCGCGACTGCGGAGGAGTTTTTCCCGACGCCGCGGCTTACAGTTCGGTCTTTTCGAAGATTGCCGACGCGCTCGGCGCCTCCTGCGCCGAGAACCTGCACTGCCATTTCTCGCACATCGAATACACCTCGGCGGGCGAGAAGCGCCACCTCACCTTCGACGGCGACGAAGCCGGATGGGGACCGGATTTCGCGCCTCTTGCCGAAGTGATAGCCCGTGACGGCCTCGCGCCGAGAATCATCTGCGAGTCGGCGGGAACGCAGGACAAGGACGCGCTTACGATGAAAAAACAGTA
The DNA here is from genome assembly GCA_017959485.1 of Clostridia bacterium. Next base: position 1,825 of record JAGDAM010000338.1, on the reverse strand, counting down.
TCTCTCCGTGTTAGGATAAAAAAGGAAGTATATTATCATGTCACATCTTTCAAGAACGAGAGAACGTCTCGCAAAAGAGAATTTCGACGCGATTGTGGTGTCGAGCGAAGTTAACCAGCGCTGGCTGACCGGCTTTCCGTATACCGACGGCCTCGTCGTCGTCACGGCGGACAGAGCCGTTCTTCTGACCGACTTTAGGTACATCGAAGCCGCCAAGGCATCGCCCGCGGCCGCGGAATTCGAGATTGTTATGCCGAAAAAACGGATGGCCGAGGCGGCTTACGAAGTTCTCTCGCAGTCTGGCGTTCGGAGCGCGGCTCTCGAGGAGGCGACTCTTTCGATGGCGGGAGAGAAAACCTTCCGCGACACCTTCGAGGGGATCGAAATCTGTTCCGGCGCGTCGGCGCTGCTCGACGGACTGCGCGAGTTCAAGGACGCGGGCGAGATCGAAACGATGAAACGCGCCCAGGCGATAACCGATGCCGCATTTTCGCATATGCTCGAATGGATAAGGCCGGATATGACCGAAAAGCAGGTCGCCCTCGAGATTGAGTTCTTCATGAGAGCGCACGGAGCCGAGAGGGCCGCCTTCGACACGATAGCCGTTTCGGGCAGCGCGTCCTCCCGCCCGCACGGGGTCCCGAGAGACGTAAAGCTCGAGAGGGGCTTCCTCACGATGGACTTCGGAGCCAACGTCGACGGATACTGCTCCGATATGACGAGAACGGTTGTCATCGGCAAGGCCGACGCCGACATTAAGAAGGTATATAACACCGTGCTCGCGGCTCAGACCGCGGTGCTCGACGTTATCGGACCGGGGAAAGGCAACCGGAGGATGCATATGATCGCCGACAAGATCATCAACGACGCCGGATTCGCCGGCTGCTTCGGACACGGCCTCGGACACGGAGTCGGGCTTTATATCCACGAAGCGCCGAATCTCTCGCCGCGCGCGGCTCTCGGAAAGACGCTCGTCCCCGGACAGGTCGTGACTGTCGAGCCGGGTATCTATATCGAAGGGAAGTACGGCTGCAGGATAGAGGATATGGTCGTTATCCTTGAGGACGGAGTTTACGATTTCACACAGTCACCGAAAGACCTTTTCGAGATCTGACGTTCCATGGATCGGAAACCTTTTGAAAAAAAAGAAAAGGCGCGCCGCACTCGCAAAAAACCTACCGCGGTCACCGTTTTCCATCTCTTCCGGCTCGTTTACAGGTCGCTGCTGTTTGCCGCCGGTACGGTCGCGTACGTCTTTCTCAGGATCCGCGGAGGATCGGGGCTGACCGACGAGCTCGGACGGCATCCGATTCCGATGATGATCATGTGGGTCGTATTCGTTTTCGAGATGGTGCTCCGGTTTTTCCCGTCGGGACTTGAAAGTCCGGGCTGTCAGAAGCAGTTTCCGGAAAACTATATCAAGACCGGAGCCACCGACATCAGGATAGACGACAACAACGCGGTGTTTCTCGTAGCGCTTGTATGGATTATCCCTAACGTGGTTCTCGGCGGACTGTATCTTTCGGGCATCATTGACAGCGGAATCATGGTCCTGATCTGCTCGGCGTACTCGGTATGCGACATGATCTGCATACTCTTCTTCTGTCCGTTTCAGACCTGGTTTATGAAGAACAAGTGCTGCTGCACCTGCCGCATATACAACTGGGACTACGCGATGATGTTCACGCCGCTGTTTTTCGTCAGGGGATGGTACAACTGGAGTCTTTTCGGACTGTCGATCGCGCTGCTGATCAGATGGGAGGTGACTTTCTTCCGTCATCCGGAAAGGTTCTCCGAACAGACAAACGGATATCTCACCTGTTCG
>JAGDAM010000035.1 GCA_017959485.1 Clostridia bacterium | reverse complement strand
TGCGTAGATTGTCGAGCCATTTTTGCGCCTGCCCTTGCTGAGAAGGCGCGGAGAAACTGGATGTTTCTCAAGCATTCAGACGCTACGTCAACGTGGCTTTGCCCCGTTGCCGCGGCAGGCACAAAAAGGGCCGACAGGATGCGTACGATAAATGGTGCGCTGTTGACCCTACAGGCGTAAAAAGAGCCGTCAAGACGCGTGCGTCGAATTGTGCGGTATTGCCTTAATAACAACTCCCGTGCTACCGGTAAAAACACCTGGAAACCACGGGAGTTGTCTGATAAATCGAAGGTTTGTATGCCCGCGTGGATTATCTCTTCAGCTGCAGATCGTAGTGAAGATCGTAAGCCTTTTCCTCGTCGGTGAACTTGTGGAGGGTGTCAATGACCTCTCCGTTGTTCCACTTTCTGTCGCCGACGTCCTCGGTCGTTCCCATGACGGTAACGTTGAGCTGGCGGTGACGGGCTCTGACCTGGTCCCAGTCGATGAAGTAGACGTGAGCGAACTCTACGCCGTCAAGGACGCCGTCCTTGATGGTCATCGTCTCGCTTCTTCCGAAGAAGACGGAGCGCAGATGGCCGTCGGTGTTCATCGAGGTGAAGTCGCCGGGCTCGTTGACGTATCTGCCGAACTGAGCGTGGATCGGACCGGGATGACGGTACTGATGCTCCTCCTTGAAATCGGGGACGAGCTTGCGCATGATATCGAGCAGATCGTGCTGAAGGAACTCGAGATCGAAGGAATCAATGTCGTGCGAGCACTCCTGAACCATGACCGAGCAGGTCGTGTGGTGCGAGGCGATGCAGACGGTTCCGTTCTTGACGCCGGAAGCGGCGACGATCTCGCGGATCTCTTTAGAAACGTCGTGGAAGGTGGGGATCCATCCTCTCGACTGGAGCTCAAGCTCTTTCTGGAAAACTTTAAATTCCATTTTTGTTTATCCTTTCGATAAATAATAAATAATAATCATTTGGTTTCGGCCCGCGGCTTTTCGCCGTTGAGGCGCTTGCCGACGGCGCCGCCCGGATGGATGACGGCGAACTTTTCGTTTTTGAAGCCGGTATATTCGAGAACCGCTGCCTGAAGGGCGTCGAAGATCGCGTTCGTGACGGCGAAGCTCGTCGTGCCCTGGCAGTTGTATATATCGCATTCGCGGGTGACCTTCATCGCGAGGACGATATCGGCTCCGGCAGCGAGCGGGGAGGAGAGGTTCTCGGTGACCGCGATGATAACGGCTCCCTTGCCGCGGCAGATGTTTGCGATCTGGATCAGCTCGTCGGTCTTTCCGCCGCGCGAGACGAGAACCATCGCGTCGCCCTTCTGAATAAATCCGAGAGCGCCGTGGACCGCCTCCGACGGATAGATGAATCTCGCCGGCTGTTCGACGCAGCACATAAGATGGCAGAAGTGCTGGCAGGCGATGCCGGAATGTCCGCAGCCCGAGGCGCCGATGCGTTCGGCCGCCGACAGCGCCTTTACGGCGCGTTCGAATTCCCCTTTGTCGAGGACTTCCGCGGTCGCGGCGAGCGATTCGGCTTCTATCCTAAAAGAATCAAAGGCGCGGGCGGTTATTTCGCAGATTGCCTTTTCCATTTCAGTCTCCGGTAATTACGATATCCGCGGTGCGGGTTCTCGCGCGGGTGCAATCGAAATCGATGAAATAGATGAAACCGAACTCACCGAGGTCGATATCCCCGTCTATGACGGCGCAGGTGACGCTGCGGCCGATTATCGATGAGATGAGGTGCGCGTCGGTGTTGTGGCAGCCGCGGGCGTCCTCTCCGTGCTCCTCGGCGAACTTC
>JAGDAM010000337.1 GCA_017959485.1 Clostridia bacterium | reverse complement strand
TCATAATAACCACCACTATCAAATAAGCAATTGTAATACAGGTGGGAATAAGAACAATGAAGGTGTCGCGTATCAATATTTTCTTTGAATGCAGATAAGTATCTAATTGCTTTATTATCATAATAAAAATACACACCCCTAACTCACTTGCGTTATGAACACTCAATATGGTGCGGGTGACAGGACTCGAACCTGCACGGTTTCCCATCGGATCCTAAATCCGACGCGTCTGCCAGTTCCGCCACACCCGCGCGCGTGGGTTGTATACAAAAAGAAAAAACCGGATGCGACGACAGGCGCGGGCGCGGCAATCCTGCCGCACCCGCGCGCCGGAACCGGATCAAGGATCACTTGTTGTCCTTGTCTTCCTCTTCGTCTCCGTCTTCGTCCTCGTCCTCGAAGTCGACGTCGTCGAAGCTGTCGATGTCGTCGTCCTCATCGTCGAAGTCGTCATCGTCTCCGAAGAGATACTCCTCGACGTCGCCGAGGTCGCGGTCGAGCTCGTCGACGTATTCGGAAAGATCGACTATGTCCTCTTTGTTCTTTCCGATCTCGGCGGTAACTTCTCCGAGCAGATCGATGACGGCCGCGAGGATCTTGCCCTCGGGCGTGGTCCTGTCGTAATCAAGTCCGTCCGCCAGACCCTTGAGGTAGGCGGCCTTTTCCTTAAGTTCCATTCTGAACCTCCTCCGTTAACGGGATGGGATTATTTGGAAGCGCGGGAGAGATACTCGCCCGTGCGGGTGTCGATCTTGATGACGTCGCCGACATTGATGAAGAGCGGTACCTTGATCGAAGCGCCGGTCTCGAGTGTCGCGGGCTTGAGGGTGTTGGTGGCCGTGTTGCCGGCAAAACCGGGATCGGTGTCGGTCACTTCAAGCTCGACGAAAGTGGGCGGCTCGACCGAAAAGACCTTGCCTTTGTACGATACGAGCTTGCACATCATTTCTTCCTTCACGAACGCGAAGGAATCGGGAAGAACGTCCTTGTTGAGGGGCGTCATGTCGTATGATTCCATATCCATGAAGTAGTAAAGATCGCCGTCGCTGTAGGAGTACTGCATGTCCTTGCGCTCAATATACGCGCTGTCGAACTTGTCTGTGGGGCTGAAGGAGCGCTCGATCACCGCGCCCGTGATGACGTTCTTCATCTTGGTGCGTACGAAGGCCGCACCCTTGCCCGGCTTGACATGCTGGAACTCGATCACCTGAAAGACGTTGCCGTCCATTTCGAATGTTACGCCGTTTTTGAAATCTCCTGCTGTAACCATAAATATCACCTCCGTGGGGGTATAAATAATTTTTTACACTATATTTTACATTATTTTCCCCGGAATTGCAACAGTTTTTTAGCGTCTTCTCCTTAAATTGTCCCGGTTCCGGCGCAAAAACGCCCGGCGGGGGACATAAAACGGAAACCGTGAGCTGATCGCGGCGCCGCGTGAGGCTTCCTGCCGCGGCCGTAACAGATCCGGAAGGCCGCGGATCACGCGGCGGGAATGGCCCGGACCGGACTCCTCCGAAAGCCCGGCATGGGCCCGGCATAGGCCCGGCGAAAGCTGTTCCAGATGAAATTCTTCAACAAGACAATAAACAAATCTTTTTACAGCAAAAAGCGCCTGCCGCATAGCGCGGGAACACGCTTCCGGGGCGGGTGCCGCGGCAGTTACGGCAACGTTCCGGCGGCAGGCCTGCGTGCCCGCCTGCGGCCAAACCTGCAGGCTTGACAAAAGGGGCGGAAAATAGTATAATATTATATCTATCAAAATAGGGGCTCGCGCCTCTTGCGCGCACGTGCACACGTGCGTACGCGCAACGGCGGGGCAAACGCGAAAAAAAACAAAGGACTGCGGACGGAAAAGATGAAATTTGTGAGCATAGGCTACGGCAATGTGATCGCTGCTGACAGAGTGGTGCTCGTCGCAAGCCCCGATTCGGCGCCGGTCAAGCGCCTCGTTCAGGACGCGAAGGAACAGGGCAGGCTGATCGACGTTTCGTCGGGCAGGCGGACGCGCTCGGTCATCGTGACCGATTCCGAGCATGTGATCCTTTCCGCGCTCCAGGTCGAGACTCTGGCGCCCAGGTTCGGCGCCGAGGACCTGAAGGAGCGGGACGTCGATACGGAGGCCGCGGCGCAGCCGGAGGCGGAAAGGCCGCCGAGGGCGTCGCGCCGGGAGACAGCGCCCCCGAAGAAGAAAGAAAAAGAATAAGAACAGCAGGCGGCAGCCGGATGCATCAGGAGGAAACCCGGGGCAGCCGGAGGAAGCACAGGGCGGCCGAAGGAAGTCCGCGGCAGCCTGAGGCAGAAAAAACACACCAGGAAAGGCAAGAAGCATAAAAATGATTTACCCAACGATCAACAGTCTCACCAAAGGAAAATTCAACAGGTACCAGTTGGCGATAGCGGCGTCGAAGTGCGCGCGCATGATCACCGACGAGTACATCGCACAGCGCCACGAGGCCGACAAGATTTCCACCGGAAACAAGGAGATCGACAGAGCCAACGCCGAAGCGATCGTGAACAGGGAATACCGCGACGTCAAGGCCGTCAAGCTGGCGATAGACCGGATCGAGGACGGCGAATACGTGATCGTCGACAAGTCGGAGACCGGCATCAGCACCGACAGCGAGACGAAGGCGGACTGGGATTCCAGAGTGGCCGCCGAACCGTCCGTCGCGAAATAAAGTCACGGAAGAGCACAAGTGAGCGGCAGCGGGATCAGATACGCCGGCGTACGGCTGCTTGACCTGCCGCAGACGGCGGACCGCGAATACGACTACGCTCTGCCTCCGGAGCTTTCGGAGACTGTGCGGAGAGGGAGTTTCGTGCGTGTACCGCTCAGAGGCAGAAGCGGCTGCACCGGCATCGTAGAGAGGATATCCGATGTCCCCGCCTGCGCGGCGGAGGGCATCAAGACGGTGCTGTCCGCGTGCCCGGAGGAGGCCGCTTTTTCGGAAGGCCAGCTCCGGGTGCTGGAATTCCTCCGCTCGAGGACGCTCTGCTCGACGGGAGACGCGGCGGGAGCGATGATCCCGTCGGCGGTGCTGAAGGGATATGCCGGAAAGACGGAAGCGTACTTCCGCCCGGCTGTGCCGCCCGGCG
>JAGDAM010000336.1 GCA_017959485.1 Clostridia bacterium | reverse complement strand
GATTCAGTGCCGCTGTCGATCATTAACGCGAAACGCCTCTGAAAACATTTTGCGGTTCCTGTAGAATGAAAGGAAAACGACTCGTTCTCTGTTCCGTCAGAGGCACTGTCCGTCCGGTAACCTCTGACCTGCACCTTCCCTCGGGCACGCCTCGCCTTCGGCGAGCCACGGTGTCGGCGAAGCCGACGGATGAGGGTCCCGTGATATTGGAGACCGCTGTCGGATGTTAACGATTATTGAGGCACAGCAACGTTTCTGTCACCCTCTCCCGTCACGGTCGTCCGGCAGAGCCGTACGCCGTGACACCCTCCCCCGGGGGAGGGTGCAGTCACAGAGTACCGGTGATTCAGTGCCGCTGTCGATCATTAACGCGGAACGCCTCTGAAAACGTTTTGCGGTTCCTGTAGAATGAAAGGAAAACGACTTGTTCTCTGTTCCGTCAGAGGCACTGTCCGTCCGGTAACCTCTGACCTGCACCTTCCCCCGGGGGAGGGTGCAAATCAGATGTCATCGCAGGGACAGTGCCTCTTCCGTGACAATGTGCGTACCGCTGTCGGTCGTTATTCAACGAGGCGCGGGCACTCTTCCCCGCTCCGGTACGCCCTGATATATTCCTTCATCCACCTGTAATAGAGATCGCCGTGGCCGCCTTCCATCGGCTCGATGTCGCGAGAGAATTCCGGGCTGTAGTTGTCGACGAAGGCCGACTCTCCGTTGACGATGAACCGCTGAGCCGCCCACTCGTTCCACCAGGTCAGAGTGACGACCTTCGGCCTCGCAGCGAAAGCCGTCTGCCACTGCTCGTAAAATGTCAGTCCTCCGCGGCGCCCGACGGCGTCGAAGGACATATAAGTCCGCTGAACGGCGGTACAGACGCAAACCTGCTCGGCGTTCCCTTCGGCGTCGTACGCGACTTTGTTCGGATAGTTCAGGAAGGACCACTCGCTGACGCCCTGCGACTTAAGCCCCCACATCATCCTGAGCGTGAGATCCTCGCGGTCGCCGTGCAGCTTCGTGCAGAGAAAGAGTGGCTTGCCGTCCCACCACACCCAGAGGTCGTCGTATTTGCCGTCGGCGTACAGCTCGCCGTATATTTTGTCTATCGTTCCGTAATCCTTTTCCGTACCGCACCACATGGCTACGTACGGGGTTTCGAGACCCTCCCGGCGCATCTCGTATATCGTCTCCATCAGCGTGATCCCGGGATTTTTCACCATCGAGTCCCAGTAAACCCTGTTGACCCCGTCGATTGCGTCATAATAGAGACGGTCCGCCCATCCGACAGAGGCGTTGGTGTTGTCCACGATTATGAAATCGATTCCCGCCTCGGCCAGCATCGTCATATGCGTCCTGATAACCTCGCGGTCGGTGCTCCGGTAGTATCCGAGCGCCGGCTTCGACCAGTAGTGAAATTCGTTCACCCCGCCCCAATCGCGTTTGCCTTCGAGCACTTCCGCAACGTTCGCGGGATTGCCTCCCGACTGTTCGATAATCGGATCGAACCAGGTCGAATAGCAGATCGCGACAAGTCCGCTTCTGTCCCCGATGTCGAACAGATTTTCCTTTGAAACCTTTCTGTTTTCAATCACGTGCAGATCCGTCCCCGCCGTAAGAATCTTTTTTCCGTCTTTTTCAGTGACCGAAAGGAGCGAGAGAAATCTCTCGACCGCGAGCCGCATTCCCTCGCCGCCCGAGGCGTCGATCACTATCCACTCGCCGCTGACCGTGATCGAGTACCCGCCCCAGCCGTAGCCGCTCCGGTCGGGATAGACCGCCTCGTCCGAGCGGTTCGTCATACCGACGAGTATCTCGCGCGGCACCCGCGGCCTGCCGCCCTTTCCGTCATAGTCGGTTATAATATTCAGCCGTGTCCCGAAGAGTTCGGAAATCCCGCGGTTGAGCGCGACCGCGCCGTCGGTCTCCCATGACGCCGCCTGATCAGCGCGGACTATAACGTAATCCTGCCCGTCCGCTCCGGCCAGTTCAATGACTCCGGGCGCGGCTTCCGCCGAGGCCCGGTCGGACGTTCCGTCAGCCGATGAGGAGTCCGCGGACGTCTTTCCGGCGTCGCCTCCCGCGCAGGACGCGAGCGCGGCGACCGCCGGGAGGAGAATCATAATAATCAATAAATATTTGTATTTACGCATTATCGGCAAAGCGGAAACAGTCGTATCTTACGACGTCGCCCGACAGAACGTAATCCGGCTTTCTTCCGCCGAGCGGTTCGGCTCCCGACGGGCGCTTTATAACGATCCGTCGCGGGTGCGCGGCGAACGCCGCCTCCAGCAGGGCTTCACCGTCGGAACAGGGCGGTTCCAGCGCCTCGAGCATCCGGGCTTTCTTTTTTACCGCTCCCGACTTTTTACGAACGGGAAACATCGGATCCAGCAGCACGACGTCGGGGCGCAGATCAAGCGCCGGAAGCTTCGCGAGACTGTCTTCCCGGCGCAGTTCTATCCTTGACGCAGCGTCTGACGTCCCGGGATCGCACAGAGCGCGTTCCAGGCCGTCCGCGAGCAGCTCCGCGATGAATCTGTTCCGCTCGAAGGCGATCACGCGGTATCCCGCGGCGGCAAGTATGAATGAATCCCCGCCGAAACCGGCGGTCGCGTCAACCGCGAGTCCGGGGGCCCCGTCGCGGCCCATGGCGGCGCGGACGAGCAGCTCGGAGCGTAAGCGGCCTCCTCCGACGCGCCTGTGCGTTTCCCCGAAATCAGCGAAAAAAACCGTTTTCCCCAAAACGGCTCGGAGAGCTCCGTCGGCTCCAACCGACAGATAGAGCCCGGAATCGGGAGCAGACTCCGCGAAGGGCAGCTCCAGCCGTCCGGCAATCCGTTCCGCCTTCCGGCGCACGAGGTCCGACTCGGCGGTAACGGCCGACGGAGGCGTCCGAGTCAGTTCCCGCATTTCCTGATATGATCCGCGACCGTCTGTATGATCATTCCGATCGCGACGTCGTTGTATCCGCCTTCGGGAATGATCAAATCGGCAAACTTTTTCGTCGGTTCCACGAAGAGCTCGTGCATCGGTTTGACGGTGGAAAGATACTGCGTGACAACCGATTCCACCGTCCTGCCGCGTTCGGTCGTGTCGCGCAGCATGCGCCGGAGTATCCGGACGTCTGCGTCGGTATCAACGAAGATTTTGATATCGAAAAGGCGTCGCAGCGCAGGGTCCGAGAGCACCAGTATACCGTCCACCACCAGCACGCTGTTGGGATCGACGCGGCGCGTCTCGTCCTTCTTCCGGTTGTGCACGCTGTAATCGTACACAGGGCATTCTACCGACTCTCCTCTTTTGAGCTTTTCGATATCGCGTATCATTAAATCGGTCTCGAACGCGTCGGGATGGTCGTAATTGAGCTTCGCCCGCTCGGAAAGCGGAAGTCCGTCCCTCGCGAGATAGTAGCTGTCGTGGTAAAGCACGCTCACCTTCCCGGCAAACGTCTCGGCTAACCTTTCGGTGAT
>JAGDAM010000034.1 GCA_017959485.1 Clostridia bacterium | reverse complement strand
GCAGCCAAAACAACAGGATTGCACCTCATCAACAAAGAAATCCTCGCAAAACGAGGACTTCTAAGTTGTTTGGACTATTACTTGAGTTGAACCGCCGTATGCCGAACGGCACGTACGGTGGTGTGAGAGGGGCTACTCGTTAGCCCCTACTCGATTCCAAAGAAAAAACAGGACGGGCCGTTAAAAAAGCCGATTTATCAGCGCTTTTCGGATGTAAAAAAAGTCTGAAAAGAAGACGTTCCCGGAGAGGGAACCGCGGGATAGGGTAAATTGAAACGGGGCTGTAAAGAAGTTCGGTTCTTTCACAGCCCCGTTGACCGGAGTCTATTATTTTATAAGCGGAGCTCCGCACTTTTTGCAGGAGTCGGATTCCGTAGGATTGTGTGTTCCGCAGACGGCGCAGCCGAGATAGGGCGCCCTCGATTTGTCGTAAAGCTCGTACGGGAAGGCGAAACCGGGATGAAACATAAACCGGTCACCGACCTCAAGATAGCTGTACGCGATTATCATCGAGCCCTCCCGCTCGACAATCTTCTTTGTTTTTCCGTCGGACGTCTTAACGCAGGTTACGTATTCGGTCACCCGTTCCGAGTTCTCGCCCCGATGCCGCGTGACCTCCCGGGTCCGTTTGTCGGTTACGGTCCCTTCGTATTCCTTCTGCGCCTTTGCGGCCGCGGCGGAGATAAGGTTGACGATCAGGAACACCGCGCTTATCGCGCCGCCGTATATGAGGGCGTTTTTCAGCTCCATCTTTCCGCTGACCAGGCTGTATACGGCGAAACCGATCAGCGGAAGCGGTATAAGTATCATTCCGCATCCGGCGGCGGCTTTCCGGTTCTTTTTCAGTCCGGCGGCGATCCTCGGGTCGCGGGCAAGCTTTGAATATCCCGGAGCGGGGGCCGGTGCAGCCGGAGCCGCGGGTGTCCGGTGTGCTAACGGGGATCCGCATTTAGCGCAGAAGGAGCTGCCTTCGGGTATTTCTTTACCGCATTTTGAACAAAACATGGTCAGATATCAAATGGTATGACGGATCTTGCTTTTCCGGACATAAACGCAAGATCGATTATTTTCATCACCCGTCTCATCTGGTCGTGGGTGACGGTCTGTTCGCACTCGCCGCGGGTCGCGGCAATGAAATTCCGGTAGAAATCGTGAACGTCGGGATCGGGACGTTCGACGTATTCGGTCAGCAGGGTGTCCTCCGCCCTCGGCGCCATCGTCTTCGTCATTCCGGCGGCGGTCACTACCGGCTTTACCTCGTATTCGGTGCGGTCGAGATTGATGACGCACCGTGCGCGGTCTCTCCAGTCGTTTATGACGGCAGATCCGCCGGTCCCGCTCATAAAGAAGCGCGGAAGCTGGATGAAGTGGTGCGTGCCGACCTCGACGTGTCCCACGATTCCGCCTTCGAAATAGATATCGAGATAGAATCCGTCGTCAACTTCCTTGTTGGTCACGTTTTCGAAGCGGCATCCGACGGCGACCGGACGTCTGTCCGATATGATGCAGAGCATCTGATCGATCAGGTGTACGCCCCAGTCGTAAAGCATTCCGCCGCCCTGCGGCTTGTGTCCGCGCCAGTCGCCGGGTACTCCGCGCGAGCCCTGAATGCGAGACTCGACCTCAAATACTTCTCCGAGTTTGCCCGACTCGTATATCTGCCTCATCATAAGATAGTCGCAGTCCCAGCGGCGGTTCTGATGAACGGTGAAGAGCCGTCCGGTCTCCCGCGAAACCGCGATCGCCTCTTCGAGCAGCTTCGAGCTAAGCGTTACCGGTTTTTCCGAGATGACGTTCTTTCCGGCGCGCATCGCACGTACGGCGATCGGAACGTGCGAATCGTTCGGAGTTGCGATTGTTACGACCGAGACGTCGGGGGCGGCCAGAAGTTCCTCCTCGGAACGGTATGCGCGGATGCCGTTGGCTTCGGCAAGTTCGTTTTTTGCGGGATTGATATCCCAGATCCCCAGGAGCCGTCCGACGTCGCTCTCAAGCAGGTGCCTTGTGTGCCAGCCGCCCATGCCTCCGTATCCGATAACGGCGCAGCCGGCTCTGTTGTCTGTTTTTTTCATGATTTCCTGACGTATCTTACTATATCATTCCTGCGCGCAGGCGCTTCATATTGTCGGAAAGTTCTTCGAGCGTGATCGGCTCGGTGCGGGTTTTGGGTTTCGCGGGGACTTCGTACATCAGCGGCCCCTCGTATCCGGCCGCCGCGAGCGCGTCGAGCAGTTCTCCCCAGCGGTTGATTCCCTCGCCCGGCAGGACGTGACGCTCGTCAAGCACGCCGTTTTCGTCTCTGAAATAGTCGGAAATATGAATCGAAAAGATCGGGATTCCCGCCTCAGCCAGCTTGTTTACGTAATGGATATTGTCTTCGACGAGACAGTGGTTGGTGTCGAAAACGACGCCGGCTCCGGTCCCCGACAGAAGGGCGATCATTTCGTCCGACGTCCTGCAGAGGCAGGTGCGGGGCAGATTCTCGACGGCGAGCAGCATGTCGGCGCGGTCGCATTCGGCTTTCAGGATCTCTATCGCGCCTCGCGAGCGTTCCATACGCATCGGGCGGTCCTCTTCGGCAATCGGTTCGCTCGACGGATGCAGCACGGCGACTTTGACGCCTGCGCGGCCCGCGGCGCGAATCAGAGTTTTATTCGTATAAATCGTGACGTCCCTCAGCTCGTTGTTCGGGTTGGATATATCCAGCCGTCCCGAAAACGGAAGGTGTATCGACCAGTTTTCGAGTCCCGCCGCTCGGGCGACGTTGGCGTATCTGAGCGAATGGGCAGGATACTCGAGAACGTTCATGTAATGATTGTATCCGAATGAGTACTCGATGCAGCCGATACCGGCGGAGGCGAGCCGACCGAATGCCTCCGGCGAGATTTCTCTCGAGAAGCAAAGCGACGTTCCGAGTTTTCTGTCCTTAATGGGAGTCATGGTTAATCCTTTCAATACAGCCGGCCGCGTCTCATTCCCCTGGCTTCGACGAGAACCGACGCGGTGACGAATACGATGGAAAGATCGGGAAGGAACGCGGCGGCGTCGGAGACCGGAGCGATCAGCGCGGCTTTGAAAACAAGGCTGAACGACATAACCGCGGCGCAGGAAACGACGAGCGGAGCGCGCGAGTTGAGCGTTCCGGCTACGGTCAGTGCGTAGACCGCCGGAACGATCGAGTAGACCGCTGCGCAGATCGCGCATCTCGCGGGATCGAGTCCGACCGTTCCGAGAGCGGCGGACGCGAAGTACATGATCATAGGGGCGATCATCGGCATCAGGTTGTTCCGGCGCGAGAGCAGCACCCAGGTCATTATCAGGCAGAAGATGACCGGGAGAGCGTAATCGACGGCAATCATCCAGAAGTCGAGCTGCGAAAAGCTGAGGGCGAACGAGGCGAATCTGATGCCGGCCGAGATGACGGTCAGCAGCGCGGCGGCGGCGGCGTAGGGAGAGTCCGGAGAGAGAGTTCTTCTCTTGTAGGACATTTCCTCACCCCTTTCAGCACTTTTTCGCAAAAAATCAGGGGTGTTGCGCACGCCCTGTTTCAACACTACATATTGTACACCAACGGCGGAAAAAAGTCAATATATAGTAGATAATAATTAAAAAATCTATGCAAGAATTATTTTGCTGCCCCGCTTCGCGGAGATTGACAAATCGTCGGGGATGTTGTATAATATTCTAAATTACTGTACATTCACTTTTCGGAGTTTTTATATGTTTAAATTCGCGAGGCCGCTCGGGCGCGCCTTGCCGGTGATTGCGCTTATCCTTTCCGCACTCTTCGCGGCGCAGGGATGCGCTTCGTCCATGACGGACCCCGCCGTCGCCGGTGAGACTGCTCCGCCGGTCGATTATGCCGATATTACCGTTCTTCCGGACAATTCCGCGGTCACAATACCGAAGTCGGAATCCGGGACGGAACCCGTTGCCGAAACCTCCGCGGTCCCGTCGCCTGAAACCGAACCCGCCGGTGACGCTGCCGCGGACACCGACGGCGTCGTGAGCACCGTCGCCGTGTCTCCTGCCGCAAACCCTGTCGGGACCCTTCCGGAGCAGGTCGTAATGCCTTTCTCCGTTCTGAGATCGGCCGCCGCCGAGGAAGACGTTTTTGCATCGGAAAAGTCCGGCGAGACCGTCGGAATTTCCGAATCGGGAATCCGCTCCGCTCTGGCGGAAAACGGCTTTGCCTATTCATCGACCGCGGTTTCGGACGTTTTATCATCTGTAAAAAATGCCGCGGCCTCTGGAGACGCGGGATTTGATCTTATCGTTTTCCCCTGCGCGACAAACGGGGCTCTGCTCCTCGGAGAGGGTCTTTTGCAGGACCTTTCTCTTCCGGGAATCGGTATTGACAGCGATTCTCCCTACGTCAACCGGAGAGTAACGTCCTTGCTCGAGTATAACGGACGCACCTGTTTTCTTTCCTTCGACGCCTTTACGTCCGATCTCGCGTCCACCTTCCTGCTCGCGCTCGGAGATGATTTTTCCGGAGCCGAAGAGGCGCTTGCGGCGGCCGCCGACGGCAGCTGCGGTTTTACCCTCGAAAGCTTTTACGGCATCCTGAGCCGCGCGGAGAACGTTTCCGGTTATTGCGCGGGTCCCGACGCGGCGCTCGCCGTTTACGGCGCGTTCGGAGGCAGAATAGTTTCCAATGAGAGTTCGGGCGGGACCGGAGCCGTCCCCGCGCTGTTTGAGACGTCTTCTCTCGCGGCTTTCGATCTGGCGCGCGACTTTTTGAGGAACGCCGACGGAGCCGGTTCGGGCGCCGCGGTCTTCCTTTACGCCGCCGATGCCGCCGATTATTCCGTGAAACTTCCGGTTCCCGCGGTCGACTCGTCGGCCGGATACCGATGCCCTGTCTCTTTGAAGACTCTGAACGTTGTAGCGGTTCCCGGCGGTATTCTGAGAGGGAGTCATCTCTCGCAGGCTTTGAGCGTGATCGGCAAATGCGCCGAAGGGCTTCGTTCCGACGCCGTGGAGCGTTATTTCGGCAGCGGAAGCGCGGGCGTCGCGGACGTTATCCTCGCTTCGCAGACTGCCGAACCGGGCGAACTGTTCGCGTGGGGCGATCTGGCTTCGATGATAGGCTGCCTCCTCTCTTCGCCGGACGCAACCGCGGCCGGGCTCTCCGAAGAATCCCGCCTGCAGCGCGCCGTCAGGGCGTTCGTGTCAGCGGAAGCTATCGTGTTCAACCGGCTGAAATAAATTTTTTGGCGGTACCGACGTGAATAAAAACAACCGGCTGTAAAAGTCTTGCGTGCTTTTACAGCCGGTCGTTTTTATTTCTCTTCCGCGCCGAACGCGATGAGCGCCCGGCGGAACTCCCCGTCGGCGGCTATCACTACGGCGTACTCTCCCCGAGATTCCGGAGGGACGATAACCGTCTTCTTTAGACCGCTGCATAAAGGATAATATCGGTATTTTTTGAGGGGGACGGGTTCGGCGCCGATCACGGCTCCGTCGAGCGATATTCTGCACGGGACGCCCGACCGTTTTCCGATCGCAGTTTCGACGGTCAGCTGATATCCGCCTCGGGCGCCGTCCGCTTCCTCGATTACATAGGTAAATTCGGTGAAAAATCCCCTGGTGACGACGAGGACCCCGGTTCCTGCGAGAATTATGCCGAGGCAGTTGAGCGCGACGCGGCCCGGGGTCTGCGGCCCCCAGCCGAAGCATAGGCAGATCAGCGCCGCCGAAAGGAAGACGAGCAGGATCAGTCTTCCCGCGGCGAGGTTTCTGCCGGGAGAAAAGCGCACCACGGCGGTCAGAGGATGCCGTATTCCCGGGAGTACGCGGCGACCGCGGCCTCGGTCGGCAGCGACGGGAGGGCTCCCTTGACGCCGACGGAAAGAGAACCGACGATATTCGCGTATTTTCCGGCGCGTTCGATGTTCCCGCTTCTCAGATATTCAAGCGTAAGCGCGGAGGTGAAGGCGTCGCCGGCGGCTGTGGTATCGATTACCGGCAGATCGTACGCCGGCAGACACCAGTAGTATTTTCCGTCGTATATGTAACAGCCGCGTCCGCCCAGTTTGATCACGTAATAGTGTGCGCGGACCTTCTCGGACAGAGCGATCGCGGCGCGCAGGCAGGCGGGCGGGTCGGACGGGCGGATTCCGGTGAAGATCTCGGTCTCGGTCTCGTTGGGCGAGAAAACTTCGAGATAGGGAAGCCGGTCGAGCGGGAAGTCGGGGTCGGCCGGTCCGGCGTCGAGAAAGATGGGTATTCCGCGTTCCGCGGCGCGTGCGGCGGCGGTCAGGACCGCTTCGCGGGATATCTCAAGCTGCATAAAGAGCGCGTCGGGGCGGCAGAGCATCGCGGCCGAGATGTCTTCGTCCGAAATCCTCCGGTTCGCGCCCGGGAAAACGATGATTCTGTTCTGTCCGGACGGTTCCACCATTATCGCGGCAAGTCCGGTCGGAGCTTCCGGGTCGAGCTTTATAAAACGCGTGTCGATCCCTTCGGCGCGATAGATTTTCAGCAGCTTTTCACCGTTCTGGTCGCTGCCGAGGCGGGTGAGGAAAACGCTCTCTCCTCCGAGGCGGCTTATCGAAACCGCTGCGTTGGCTCCTTTTCCTCCGGGAATGAAATCGTATCCTCCGCTGTCCTGAAGCGTCTGCCCGGCTTCGGGAACCCGGCTGACGTTCATAACAAAATCCATATTTGCGGAGCTTACCGTGAGTATCTTCTTTTTCATATAGGATCCAATCCTTTCAGGTTGTTATCCGGCAGTATCAGCCCTTTATTTTGTCGTAGGCATCATAGATTTTATTCAGAAGCTTCGGGGCGGTCTTTTCGGCGCTTCTGATTGACGACGCTATGTCTTTCTGCTGCCCCTTGATACCGTCTCCCGCGAGCGAGTAAAGCGTGTTGAGCGAATAGGTATATGTCATCGCGAACTCGAAAGTCAGGGTGTCGCGAATCAGATCGAGAACGTATACCGCGTCGGGATCGTTAAGATAGCGGTATTTCAGGGTCGTCTCGTAGTATGCCGGCGTAATCTCGGAAAGTCCGTACATGCAGAGCGCCTCGGTGATCTTTCCGACCATGTCGGGATTCTCAATCGTTCTCATGATGCCGATTGCGTTCATTGCGTCGCGGGCGGACGAAATATAGTTTTCCTGGTCCTTATCGTATTTGGGGAAGGGAAGGATGCCGTATTCGGACGTCATGTCTCTCATCCTCGCGGCGTCGGTCATTCTTTCGGGGAAGAAGAGTATATGGTCGTTCACGAATTCGGGAACGTGCTGCGATCCTTCGGTGAGCCAGCAGACGTTCTTCGGATGCGACCAGGTCGCGTCGTAAAGCTTCGCGTAGGCGTCGAAGAACTTATCGTAGCTGAGATGAATCTTCTGGCGTCCGTTGTCGCCCGGCTCGGTCATTTCGGCGCCCCAGACGGTCATGGCCAGACGCGCAGAGTGGTTGCTCATGGCGAGCCCGAAAACGTCTCCGGTGTCCGGGATATCGTTTCCGTTCACGTCCTCCGAGACTCTTACGACAATCTCCATCATTTTGTCGATTGTCCATTCCCGCGAACGCACGAGCGCGTAGAGGTCTTCTACCTGATACTGCGACGCGAGCGTCTTGTTGTAGAAGACGCACATCAGAAATTCGTACAGCGTGTATCCGATATCGCCGACGGCGGTATAGGCGGCTCCGTTGTAGACCACGTTCTTTGTGTATGCGGGGCACCACCATTTTTCTCCGAAGTCCACGTCCTCGAGACTCATCATATTATAAAGGAAGCCTTTTATTCCGAGCGACGCGGTGTATGCGGAGTGTGTCGAGACGAGATCGTAAAGATGTCCCGACTTGAAGGCCTTTTCGACGTCGGCTATGAAGCTTTCGCGTTCCGCCCAGTTTCCGGGCCTCTTCACGACTTCGAGCTTTACGTTGAACCTGTCTTCGATAAGATTGTTGCGCCGCGTTACGGCGTCTTTGACGATATTGCCGTCCTCTTCCGAGCTTTCGTATTCGTAAGCGGTCAGTTCGCGCGAGAGTATGACGTATTTGTCGCTCCCGAAATTTGCGTCTCCGAGTTTGTCCCCGGTTGACTGCTCGTCGGTTTCGGCAACCGAGTCGGGCTGTGTATCGGCGGCGGGCACCGTCGTCGTTTCGCTGTCTCCGCCTTTTGCGCATCCGGCGAAAAGGCCCGCGGTTAACAGCAGAGCGAGCAGGAGCGAGGCTATCCTTTTCTTCATTCCGGTTCTCCTTTTTTCGTTCTTGCCGGCAATCCGGCTTCTCTTTCATTATTATACTATATTTTGCGGAGCATTACAAGCCGGAGCCGGTATAATTCCGGCATCCCCGGACCGTCGGAAAGGCGCGGCGCGCCGCCCCGAAAAAAACGCGAAAAAAAGTCTAAAAAAAGTCAAAAAAACTTAAAAAAAGGAGTTGACAAAGGGGGTACGAAGTGGTATAATATTCAAGCTGTCGCCAAAAAGGCGGCGCGGTGGTCATTGAAAATTGAACAACAGACGATTAGTACAAGCAAGCAAAAGTGCGAGTAAAAATCGGTCAAGAACTTGAGTAAACACGAACTCAAAGGTAAATCGGCCCGGGGAAAAACCGGGTTGAAAAAAGAAGCTAGCAAAGCTCTGAATGATTGAG
>JAGDAM010000033.1 GCA_017959485.1 Clostridia bacterium | reverse complement strand
TTCTCACGGTATCGCGGTCGCCTGCGAGGTAGGCCGCGCGGATTCTTCTGCCGAGATCGGCTTTGACCGAAAGCAGGTCGCAGAGAGTGGCGAGAGTCTTAAAGAGATATCCCCATCTGCGGTTGCCGGCGCAGGCGAAGAGCTTTTCCGCGTATTCTTTATACCGTTCGGCGACGTCGTCGTTCATATGGCGGTCGAGCAGTCCCTCGAGCGGATCGTTGTAGAGCAGATATTTGCAGGGATCGACCGGATGCGCGATCTCGCCGGGAGCGGTCCCGGGAAGGGCGTTAGGCAGATCGAGCTTGAGCAGATCGTCCCATTTAGCTCCGAAAGCGTCCTTCGATCTCTTTCTGAGCACCGCGACGTCGGGATCGGATCCCCGGTAGAGATACTCGGAGAAATAGAGCAGCACGGGAAGGATTGAAAACTGAGACGCTTCTCCTCCGTTGTCCCCCCAGCCGGTGAATATGATTTTGCCGAGATTCCGCTCGGTGCAGGAGTCAAGCTGGAGCTTTGTCGAGACGAGCGAGAAGCGGTTCGACGGAGCGAATCCGTCCCACTTCCAGGCGCCTCCGGCAAACAGGACCTCGTTGTTGAATTTCAGATGCGAATCGACCATGTGATCGAAAATCTGACGGTCGAGAGAATAATAGTCCCAGTAGATAAGTCCCACGTTTTCGGGGACCTTGTCGATGATCTCCTGAGAGATCTCGCCTTCCCGTACCCGGTAGGTGCCGTCGAAAGCCATGCGGAAGAACATATCCGACCACATCATCGGGGCGAAGCCCTCTTCGCGGCAGATCGCCGCGACACGCTCGAGATGCGATAGCATAATCTCGGGAGCGGGATGATAGCCGTTTTTCCGCAGATACCTTCCGAGTCCGAGCGAATGCGCCTCGTCCATACCGATATTGATTCTGCGCGACTTGAAGCACTCGGCGCAGACATTCAGCACGTCGCGGACGAATTTGTAGGTGCGTTCGTCGCCGGCGAGCAGGATGTCTCCGGTATCCGAGAAGGAGCTGAGTCCCGGCCAGCGGATGGCGGTGGTCAGATGAGCAAGCGTCTGGACACAGGGGATCATCTCGATGCCGAAGGAGGCGGCGAAAGCGTCAAGTTCGCGCAGCTGTTCTCTTGTCCATCTGCCGCGCATATGTCCGAAATAGGGATATCCGGGCAGTTCGAAGGTGTCTTCGGTATAGAGCATCATCGAGTCGTATCCGAGGGACGCAAGAGTCATGACGAGTTTCTTGGCGCTCTCGACGGTCAGCACCGCGTTGCGCGACTCGTCGACCATGTAGCAGAGCATTTCCGGGCCCTTGCCGGTTTCGACGTAGGTCTTTCCGTCAAGCGACGGAAGCATCGAGAGAAGTCTGAATATATCGCTCTTTTTTACGTACGTGATTCTGCAAATCCCGCCGTCCGAAACAATCTTGCGCGACTGTCCGCGGCGAACCTTAAGTACGGTTCCCTTCTTTGATACGCGGATTCCCTGCATACGGCAGAATTCGGTGACGGGAGCGCGAAGCTCTGAATTGATTTCGCTGAGGTTGAGTATCGTCGCCATTTTTCTCTATCCTTTCGGTTTTCGTTTAAGGCAATACCGCACAATTCGACGCACGGATCTTGCCGGCCCTTTTGACGCCTGTAGGGGCAACAGCGCACCATTTATCGTACGCATCCTGTCGGCCCTTTTTGTGCCTGCCATTGCGTCGAATGCTTGAGAAACATCCAGTTTCTCCGCGCCTTCTCAGCAAGGGCAGGCGC
>JAGDAM010000335.1 GCA_017959485.1 Clostridia bacterium | reverse complement strand
TTATTCTGAATCTTTTCATAAATACCTCTCCGGAAGTATACAAGCATTATAATTATACCACCCGGGCCGGGCTTTGTAAACATTTTTAACCTGCGCGCTTGTATAAAAACAATTATTATTATATAATATATGCGACCTGTCCCGAAAGGAAAAAAACGAACGATGAAAAAACTGATCTGCTTCGATCTTGACGGAACGCTCTCGCAGCACCGCTCCCCCCTTGAAGCCGAAAACCGGTCGCTACTCGACCGGCTTTCAAAAAAGTATAAACTGATAATGGTAGGAGCCGGAAACTGCCCCCGGATTTACCGCCAGATGTGCGAATATCCGATAGATATTATCGGCAATTACGGCATGCAGGAGAGCGTCGTGCGCGACGGGCGCTTCGAGATAATCCGCACTTCGCACTCGAATCCCGACCGGGACTATTTCCTGAAAACGACGGATATGCTCCGCGAAAAATACGGGTACACGGAATACAAGGGCGAGCCGGTCGAGTTTCACGAGTCGGGCATGGTGACCTTTCCCCTGCTCGGAACGGCGGCCGACATCGCCGACAAACTCGCCTTCGATCCCGACCGGAGCAAAAGACGCGCGATGTACCCCGAAGTGCTGTCCCTCTTCCCCGACTACAGCGTATTCATCGGAGGGACGTCCTCCTTCGATTTTTCCGAAAGGAAATACAACAAATACGACGCGATTATGACCTACGCCGCCGAACACGGATACAAAAAAGACGAAATCCTATACGTCGGCGACGATTTCGAGGACGGCGGAGGCGACAGCCACGTCCGTCTCGGAGGGCTTGATTACGTCAAGATCGACGACTACCGCAAAACTCCCGAGACGCTCGCCTACCTGCTGTGAGGCGTCACCTCCACATACAATCCCGCGCCGGTTCTTACGGACCGGCGCGGGATCGCTTTATTTCGTCATATCTTCGTAATTTTGAACCTCTCCCCGCATTCGGCGGGGAACTTTTTTTGTCCCCAGGGCTCGTGCCAGGCGACCGATCCGCGCAGGCGGTGTTCCGGATCCCAGACGCCGTATTTCAGCTGCGAGATCGCGGGACGCAGTCCGATCCCGTCCTCGAAATTGACCGATCCGATCAGGACGTAACAGCGCCCCGGACGGTGTCCGAAAAGCTCGCCCTCGGTCGTCGCGATAATCCGCGTGTTATGCTGCGCGACGATATGCTCGATGACCGACAGATGCGACGAGTCGTGGAAGATCACTCCGTATTCGCAGTTGTGCACGTAAAGATAGTCGGCGACGACGTGCTCGCCGAGCACGAAACCGTATTTGAATCCCTGCGCCGCGGCGCTTCTGATCACGTTGTGATCGTTCTGGTCGCCCGACGTCATAAGTCCGACGGTGTGGCTGGGATTTTCCTGCAGTTCTTTGCCGAGCAAGGTGTCACCGATGCTCTCGTTTACGCAGAACTGACAGTCGCAGACGTGAACGCGGCTTATATTCTGCAGATTCGCCGCGCTCTCGGTGGGATACATGCGATCGCGGTCCATCCTGACGCGGATATCGAGATTCGCCATCGAAAACCGGTCGACCGAAAACCTGCCCGCGCAGCTGTCGCCCTCGGGAGCGGCAATGACCGACCAGGGCCTCTCGGTCGGATCGCGGACCTCGGGGGCGTCCCAGTCGGAGAAAAGGACGGTATTGTCGAAATCGCGGTTCTCCCAAAAACGCGTCGGGGTGTATTTTTTTTCGCAGTCGAGCGGACGCACCTGGTAGGAGTTGAGAAAGCGGCAGGGCATCTCGCCTTCGAGATATATATTGGCGTCTCCCGGAGGGATCACCAGCTGCGAGCGCAGCCGCCGTCCGTTGTATTCTTCTCTGCCGGGAGAGGCGATTCTGTAACCCTTTTTCGTAAAGGGAAAGAGTATCCGTCCGCCGCCCCGCTCCGCGGTATAATCTATCGCGCGCTGAATCGCGGCGGTGTCGTCGGTGACACCGTCGCCCTTCGCGCCGAAATCAAAAACGTTTATTCCGAAATTCATACCCTTCCCTCCGGTTCAGACCTCGTTGAAGAAGACGGTTATAACGTCCTTCTCCCGCCCGGGAGCGTGGCCCGCCGACGCGTAATCGGTGAGCGTCATTCCTCCCGGAAGCCGCACGCGGACCGTCTCGCCGAATTCGGGCGGGAGCGTTTCCGCGGCAGTGGCGGCGCCGGCCGGAACCTCCGGCGAGAAATCGAGCGGGTCGTCCGCCGCCTTTTCTGCCGCCAGCGTCAGCGGACCGTAGAAGAATGCGGTGCGTCCGGCAATCTTTTCTGCGTGAACGGCAAACCCGGGCCTGAACAGTATCCTGTGGCGTCCGGCGCCGACCTGTATCTCGGCGTATTCTCCGGGACGAACGGGTATTGCCTCGCCGTCGACGAGCAGCAGTGCGTCCGGGGCGCAGGCGGGAATTCTCACGCGAATCGCAACCTCGGAACCGGCGTTTATTTCGTACGAGGCGTCACCCGCCGGATAATCCGACGCGCAGCTGCCCGAGACCGAGGCGCCGGATGGGAGTTTTACGTCAAACGAACCCGGAACGAATCCGTTGAGGTCGATACCTTTGTCGTTCACGGTGACCGCAAGCAGGGCGGGCAGGGCGATTCCCGCCGACGCGATCGCCGCGCAGCACCCGTAATGCAGTCCGTCGCCGAAGAACTGAAGTCCTCCGGTCTTGCGCATGCGGCGGCCGAGATAGAGCGGGCTGTAGCTGTCGTAGGGCAGCGCGTCGAGCAGTTTGCCGGACTTTTCGTGAAAGACGCGTATCCCGGCCCTGTTTTCGGCTCCGTAAAGGGCGTTGAGCGCCGAAATTTCGATCCTGTCAAGGTATTTTGACTCGCCCGTAAGCAGATAAAGCTTCGCGCAGAGGCGCATCCAGGTGACGCTTACGCAGGTCTCCTGCATGATGCCCTCGAGATATTCGGTCTGTCTTGCGGCCGAATTGTCGAACAGCTCGTGCGTGCAGCCCGAACAGCCGATGACGGTCACGTCGGAGGCGGCGACCGCCTCGACGAAATTCAGCACGGCGCGAAGATATTTTTCCTCGCCGGTGATCCGGTACCAGCCGAGCACCCCCTCAAAGAAGGACGTCGTCTCGTATGCCTTGGTCTCCGGATACTGATACGGGTAAAGGCCGCCGTCAAGCGCGAGCGCGACGAGATCGCCTCCCCTGATGCCGCCGGAAGACACTATATACCCGGCAAAATCCCGGTATCTTTCCTCTCCGGTGATCATATACAGCTCGGTCAGCGGCTCGAGGAAGGACGCCGAATTGACGCCCAGCCAGTGGGCGCTGGTCTCGGTGATTTCGATCCTGCCCGGTCCGACGTCCTTCATAAGAGCGTCGGTGTGCCTGCACGCGGCGTCGAGAACCCGATCGCGCAGACTGTCCTTTGAGCAGATTTCGTAAAAGTGAAGCAGGCCGGTCAGCACGTATTTGCGCGACCAGACGTCCCAGCCGCGGAGCATGCAGGCGTCTGAGTACGTGCGGAAGCTTCCGTCCTCTCTCTGACAGCCGAGCAGCTCGAGGACGGCATCGGTCAGTATCCGGTAAAGGCGCTCGTCCGCGGTCGCTTCGTAGACGAGACAGCCGCCGCGCATCATTTTTCCCCAGTATTCGCCGCGCCACGCCAGATTGACGTCGTCGCAGTCGTATCCGAAGAGAGCGGCGAACTCATGCCAC
>JAGDAM010000334.1 GCA_017959485.1 Clostridia bacterium | reverse complement strand
CGGTAAAAAGCTGTGCTCCGATAATCATTTCGCGTCCATCTCCCCGATAAGTTTTTTCAGTGCCCGGACCGCGTAGTCGAAGGCGTCGCGGCCGGAGGCGAAGGTCTTACCCCCTACTCCCGGGCGGCCCTTTTCGAGCGCGGCGAGGCCCGAGAAGTTTTTCAGATGCGGCTCGAGCGTAAGCACTTCGATGCCGCGCTTCGCGAAGAGCGGAAGAAGCTCTCTTAGGTGTCCGTCGCCCTGTCCGGGCGGAACGACGAGTCCGTCGCTTCCCGCGTCCTTTATGTGGCAGTAGTCGGTATATTCTCCGACCTTTGCCCAGCACTCGAGCGTGTCGCAGCCGCACTGGACGTAGTTGGCGGGATCGAAGACTCCTCCGAGGCGGGGAAGAGAGGAGAGAAGAAGCGCGCACCGGTCGGCCGTGTCTCCGAAGATGTCCTTTTCGTTTTCGTGGCAGAGCCGCACTCCGCTTCCCTCGGCCCGGTCGAGAAAGTCGTCGAGCCGCCGCAAGACGCGTTCGGCGTCGGCGTCTGAAGTTCCGTAAAAGCTGAACAGGCGGATCTTTTCGGCGCCGAGAATTACCGCGGTTTCAAGTACCCTCATAAACCGGTCGGTCTCGGTTTCGGGCGGGTCGGATATGTCGCATTTGCCTATCGGCGATCCCACCGACCAGACGCGTATGCCTCCGTCGGCGAGCCGGGCTGCAGTTTCTTTGGCCTCGGCAGGCGTCAGATCCGCGACGTTCTTTCCGTCGACTCCGCGTATCTCGAGCAGTTCCATGCCGTTTCCGGCAAGCGCGGCGATCTGTCCGTCGAGGTCCTTCGACGCTTCATCGGCAAATCCGCAAAGTCTGAATACTTCAGCCATATCAGAGTCCTTTTTCGATCTCCGGGATGAGGTTTCTCACGTATTCCCCGTAGCCGAGATCGTTCGGATGGAGCCGCAGATCAGAGAAGAAGCCCTCGTAGTGAGGAACGAGGTTGTTTCCGCTGATGACGGTCAGACCGCAGCGTTCGGCGGTCTCGGTGATGAACGCGCACGCCTCTTCGAAGGTTCCGACCTTGGTCAGACGCTTGTGGTCGCCTCTCCAGATCGGCGTGAGGATGAAGATCTTCGCGCCGGGGAAGAGCTCGGGCAGACCCTCGAGAAAGCTTACGCAGCGCGATTCGAAAAGCTCGCGCTCGAATCCCGACCAGTCGTTAGTGCCGTAGGCGACGGTGATTATATCCGGCTTGAAGGCGGCCCCAAAGGCGGGATCGAGTATGCCCGGGACGAATTTTTCGCCGCCGATGGCAAGATTGATCATATCGGCGTCGAAATGCTGCGCGAGGCGGTTCGTGTAGTCAAGCGACGGATACCAGGCGTCGTAGCCCTGAGTGATCGAGTCGCCGAAGCAGACCATCTTCCTGCTGTGAACGACGGGGCGCAGCGACGCGCCGTCGTCAAGCTTCAGGTCGGAAAGGCGAGCGGCGGCGAGGCAGGGAAGCCAGACGGTCACGCGGTGCTCGCCTTCGGGCAGCGGGATCTCTATCCGCGAGCGGTTGATCCACATCTTTTCCTCGCCGAAATGATATTTCAGAACGTTGTCGATATATATGTCGAAATAGTAGAAGCGGCGGCTGGACGCCGAGCTTACGCTGTAGCTGAAGCCGAATGACGCGGAATCGGTAACAAAATCAAGATTGACTCCCGAGGTTGCGAGCGCCTTTTTGTAGAAGTCGCGCGGAGAGGTCTCAAGATAGTACTGTTCCTGGGCCGGGCTGAAGCGGTGGAATACGAATTCTCCGCCGTCTGTCCCGATGCTGAAATATCCGTTCGCAATCTGTTTAACCTGATTTTCGCTGAGTTTCATTTCTTAGAACACCTTCTTTTTTCAACGTTTTTATTCGGTTTCATATTCGTTTCTATGTTGAAGATATCAATGGCTGTTGGTTTCCGCCCGTAGGGGAGGACCTTTACGGTCCTCCCGCCTCGCGACAAACGCGGCTTGACAGGAACGGGCTGAACAAAGTGCCTTTGGCGGTTTTGATTCCTATACCGTTTCCGAGCTTGCGGGAGGACATATTTCGCGGTGCGAAATTAAATGTCCTCCCCTACGGGTGCGGCGGTGCAAATTCGGCGGGATGATACCAATCGTCAGTTCTTTGCGAGCGCCATGCGCGGAGCGTGATAAGCCCACCAGTATCCAACCGAGAAGTTGTCGAGCGCCGTCTCGGTGTAAAAGAGAATGAGTACTTCGTCCGAGACGCCGTCGAACAGTTCGGTGGACGCCTCGAGCGATTCCGCGTCCTCGCGGTCCATGAGGATCGAGCGCAGCGACGGACAGCCGGAGAAGGCGCCGTCCTGGATGTTGGCGAGCCCCTCTCCGATGACGACTTGCGTCAGCGCGCGGCATTCCGCGAAGACTGCCGCGCCGTTACCGCCGAGCACGAGAACCTTCCGGCCCTGATATGTGTCGGGGATTCTCAGAACGGTCTGCGATTTTCCCTCTTCGCTGACGCCGGTGACCGAGAGCAGTCCGTTGATCTCGCCGAACTCAAAATACTTTTCGTTCGGGTCCTCCTCCCAGTCCGGCCCGACGGGCTCGGTCGATTCCGGTTTCTTCCCGGGAGGATCGGGCAGATCAAGCATCAGCGCGTAGGTCGCGCCCTCTGTGCGCAGAATATCGTTGGCGAGAGTTTCCGAGTGCACCTTGACGCCGGCGTCGTTGAGGTGGTAGTTGGTGTCATAAAAATATCCGCTGTCGAGTATCGACTCCCAGGGGTTTCCGATGACCCGGCAGTCAAGATTCTCCTCGATGAATTCGACGAATTCATATACCGAGTCGTCGGTCGTGCCGGGCGCGAGCGCGTCGCGGTTCATCGGGCAGAAGGCAAAATAGACTTCGGCGCCCCGGCGTCTCGCCCAGGATATGTAACGGTTGACGTAATCTATGAATTCTTCCGAAAAGATATCCGGCTCGAGGCGAATCTCGGTCGACCGGTCGTATCCGAAGGTCATCACGTTGTAGGGTCTCGGATAGACTATATCTCCCGATTCGTTGAATGACGAGCGGCTGTACACTCCGGTCTGCGTGACCTTTCTGCCGGCAAGCGAGTATTCGTATTTTTTGCCGAGATATTCGACGACGCCTCCGAGCAGGTCGGAGCCGTTCCGGAAGCCGACGCGAAGCAGCATCGAGGGATTCGAGTCTATCGCCTGCCAGGCAGACGTCGCGTTGAAATAGAGAGACAGCGTCTGTTCGTCAAGTTCGGGAGCGAGGATTACAGTGTCTCCCTTCCCGATATTCGCGCGGGAGAGGTCGAGCATCATTTTGGTGCCGAGCGTCGCGTAGAGCCCGAAGTTGACCACCGGCCGTCCCACAGCCTCGCCGATCAGTGTCGAATCGAGTCCGAAAGCGGCGGACGAACCGCCGATCACCACGATCTTCGGCTCATCTGTCTTTTTCAGCAGCTCGTAGTTGGCGGCGAGCTCGCCGAGAAAGGTCTCGTCGTAGACCGGAGACACGGCAAATACCGACGCGGCGATAAATATGAATGGGATCAGCACCGAGAGAAGGAGGATCAGAAAGATCTTCAAAGGAGTGAGTTTCATACTTTTCCTCTTTCTCAGTGCGTTTTAAGATAAGCGATGATGTCTTCGCTTATGTATCCGGTGCGCAGCGCCTGTCCGGCGGTGTTCAGATGGTAGTTCGAGTTGTACGAGTACTGCCGCTCGAAGATGTATCTCGAAGGAACCGAAATCCTCGTGCCGTGCAGATACCGGTCGACGGCGTTAATGAGGTTCGTCTGTTCGGTTCCGCCGTTTTCCTGCGACGCGAGAGTCAGGCAGGTGCGGACAATCGTCGGGAAGGAGATCAGCACCGTCGCGCCCCTCGCGGCAGCCATATCGTAGACGCGGTTGATTTCGTCGGGATAGTAGAGCGTTCTGCCGCTGTCGGAGTAGGAGTTCCTCTTGTTCAGGCAGTTAGTCGAGGTGTTGTAGGTTGCGGTGCCCTTTCCGCCGTTGTTGTCGTATCCGTCGAGCGTGGTTTTCCAGGACGAGGTCGCGCCGACCTTGTTGAGCGAATAGTCGCCCCAGCGGTTGACGGTATCGGACGTGAAGGTATAGTAGTTCTGCGGCGTACGCGTCGAGCAGGTCTTGTTGAAGGCCGAAATCGTCGCGAACATCTTGATGTAATGTCTTATATCCACAAGGCTGAACGCGTCGTAGGCGCCCTCGAAGATCTGCATCAGCGTGGCGTTGATTTCGTTGTATCCGAGCTGATACTTGTTCAGCTCCGGCGCGACGACGAGAATGTCGCCCGGGTTCATGAAGTTGGTGCAGACCTCGATGTAGAAGGCGGCCGGTGTGCTCGCGTTCTGTCCGTAGTTGACTACGCTGTATTCGTATCCGGCGTTCTTCAGCTTCGTCTCGAGCATCGGCGAATCGATTCCGTAGGCCGAGTTGGAGCCGGAGACGATGATCAGCTTTTTGCCCGGAGCCGTCTTGAGCCAGTCGAACTTGATCGCGTAGGTTCCGTTTCTGCCGCTTGCGTAGGTAGGCATACGCGTCGCCATCAGGATCAGTTTCGAGAAGTTGGGCGAGTTCGAGAACCAGGTGTCGGGCATCGAGGTGACCGAGTCGGAGAGGTAGAGCGTCGTAAATTTGGTACAGGACACCATCGTCGACGCGGGTACCGTCTGAACGTATCTCGAGATTACCAGCGTTTCGATATCTTCAGCTGTGAAGGTCGCGGCCGAGAGGGCGGTTACCGGATATCCGTTGATCTTTTCGGGGATGACGACAGTCTTGGCGCTGCCTTTGTAGGAGCGGATGGTGACCGTCTTCGTCGTGAGCGACTGTCCCTTGTAGTATGAGAGCTTGGTTTCTTTCGTCGAGACGGTGTAGTCGAACTCGGACGCCGGCGTTTCCTTCATCCAGACGCACCAGAGCGATATTGCCTTCTTCCCGTTCATATCCACGTTCCATCCGGGGGCGTAGAAGGTTCCGGTGCCGTCCTCTTTCGTGTTGTATCCGACGAGCACGTAGCCCTCGCGCGTGAACTGTCCCATGTTGGGCAGAGTGTTCGGACAGTGGTAGAAGGTGTTCTGGAAGTACTCGAGACGGTAGCTGTCCTTACCGCTTGCGGTGTTGATGCCGCCGTTCGGGTGGTAGAAGATTGCCCAGTTTCCGGCGGGCACGGTGGCCGTGTCGGCGGGATCGGGCGGCGGACCGAAGTTCGCGTAGACGACCGTGTCGGCGGTTACCGTGAAGGTGTAATTCGTCGAGGTCGCGACGATCTTTCCGCCCGCGGAGGCCGGTTTGCCGACCGAGAAGCCCTCGAACGTGCCTGTTCCGGCTTTGGCAGAGAGACTGATAACCGTTCCTTCGCGGTAGTGTCCGGCGGGAAGGGTCGAGGATACGGTGCCCCACTTCGTGTTGGTCGAACTGAATGCGACGTCGAAATCCGACAGCTCGTAGACCTCGAAATCCAGAACGGTGTCGGCCGTGACGTTTTCGAGTATTATCTTTCCGTCTCTGTAAACGGTTCCGTCGGGCAGGACCCCAATCAGGAAGCCGTCGGACAGCGTTACGTCGAACTCGGCGGTCCCGCCGACGAGAAGAGTCACTTCCTTCGGGGAGTTGACGGTCATGCCCGGCTTATCGTTCAGCGTGACGGTGTAGTGCTTGAGTTCGAAGTTCGCGTAAATATACGTGTTTTTGTTCAGCGTGAAGGTGTATTCCGGGTCTGCGCAGAGGAGTTTTGCGCCTCCCTCGAGACTTCCGTTCTCCGAATATCCGGTGAAAACGTGGTGCTCTGCGGGTTTCGCGGTCAGTTTGACCTCAGTGCCGTCCCAGCCGTTTTTGATATCCGGCGTTTTCGTTACGGTTCCCCCGTCGGGCTTTTGATCTATCTGCAGTTTATAGTTGTTCAGCTGATGAGTGACCAGCCGGTAGCTCGCGGGGAGTCCCACGTTTTCGGCGGTCAGAGTGCTGCGCTCGAGCGTCAGTCCCTCCGGGACTTCGTCGATAACGTAGCCGTCTTCGAGTCCGAAGAAGAAGAACACGTCGCTTCCAACCGCGGCTGTCAGCGTGTCGGGGGATTTTTTAATCAGTCCGGGAGAGTCTTCGAGGACGATCGTGGTTTCGGTGCGACGGAAATTGGCGTAAACCGGCGTGCTGTCGACCGGAACGTAGTCGAATTCGGCGCTGTCTCCGATCAGCTTTCCGCCTTCTCCCAGCGGCTTTCCGAGCGAATATCCGGCAAATCCGAACATCTTTGCGGGTTCCGCCGACAGCCGGACGGTCTCGCCCTCCCAGCATTCGTATACCGAAGCGGATACCTGTCCCGCTCCGTCTCCGACAACGTCGCCCATGTCTGATATCTTCAAATCGATAGCGCAGCGCTCAAGCTCGCGCGACATAAGCAGTACGGTGACCGGGTATCTCGCGCGTTTTACCGTCAGCGTGCCGTCTCCGTTGAGCTCGGCTCCCGCGCAGGCGGTGACCGTATATCCCTCGGCGACACTGTAGCTGAACGTGACGTCGCTCCCTGGAGCCACGTCGCGCGGGTTCTCGGCCGGCGTAGTTATTCCCTCGCCGCAGGCGAGGACCACGCGTACGGTCTTTTCGGCTGATCCGGAACGTCCGGGGAGCAGCCCGTTCCCGCATCCCGCCGCGGCGAGCGCAAGAAGCGCCAGCGCCGCGATCAGAACGATTTCGGGAAGTCTTGTTTTGATTTTTTTCATTCGGTTAAGAATTAACTGTCTTCAGTTTACCTGTTTCGCGAGGTTCTTCAGCGATCTGTCAAATCCGGAGGCGGATTTGGTGAGAGTCGATACGATATCGGTGTTGTCCTTGACAATCGCCCGGCAGTTGCCGAGGATGCCTATTCCGTAGTTGCCGAGCATAAAGCCCATGTCGCAGTAGTAGGAATTGCGGATGATCTGGATGCATCTGAGCGATTCGACGTCACGGATCGATCTTCCCTGGATGAGGACCTCCATATAGGCGGGCATAACGTCCAGAGAGGACTGGTAGGCGATATCCTCGAGTATGAGAGAGACTTCTTCGAAGTTGGAAGTGCTTCTCGGTACCGACATCGAGGCGCCGATATTCGCCTGCATGTGGATCTTGTATTCGCCCTGGTCGGCGTTGGCCATCGGGATCGGGACGACTCCGAAATCGGAGGGGCTGGAGCGCAGACGCTCAACGCACTTGAAGTTGCCGATCCAGAAGAGCGCGCGGTCGGAGGTGATCGCCTGCTCGGTCCAGTATTCGCGGGCTTCGGTCGCGGTGCTGGTGCGGTCGACGAGGAACATTCCGTTCTCCGCGGAGCAGAGCGACTGGATCGATTCGATTATCGTGAAGAATTTTTCGTCGAGGATGTTGAGCTTGGGAAGATCGTTGTCGTCCTTGACTATCATCGGGTATCCGGAACCGCTGATGAAGCAGTCGATGCAGAAGGTGTTGGCGATCATTCCGAGCCGGTCGTCCTTGGTGATGACCTGGTCTCCGTCGAGGTCTCCGGTGACCGCCTTGACCATCTCGCTCATCTTCGCGAAGGTCCACTGAAGATCGTCGACCAGCGCGTATATGCTTTCGAGGTTGAAGTCGTTATGAACCTTCTTGTTGAAGATGGTGCACGGAGTAGCTCCGAACGCGTGCACGTTGGCGTCGGAGTAGGCGAAATAGTTTTTGCCTCTGAGCGAGCTTCCGGCGAGGAAGGAGTCGCTCCAGTAGGGCTTTGACATATTGATCCCGGTCAGTTCGTCGAGCGTGTACAGATTGCCCTTGATCGCCATCGTCGTCGAATAGGTCTGGTTGGCTTCGACAAGATGTGCTACGAGCTCGCCGCCTTTGATCGATTTCGTAACGGCGTCCTCGATGTTGGCGTCGCTCTTAAACACAGGTTTGATCACAAGTTTGTGCTTTTCCTGCACCGAGACGTTTCGGGTGTATACCGCGTCGTTCAGCGTCGAGCCGTTGATCTCTTCGCCGATGAAGTCAAGGTTGGGTTCGACGTCGTTGCCGTTGTAGAGGACGATGAAGTCGCCGCCCTTCCAGTCGAGCGCGGCGACGTGCGGATCGATGTCCGGTGCCGTCGTTGCTTCGGGTGCGCCGTCGGAGCTGTTTGCGGGATCGACGACCGCGGCGGTGGTTCCCGGGCCGGGAGCCGGGGCGGGTTTGTCCGCGCAGGCGGAGAGGCCGGCGACCGAGCAGAGAAGCAGAGCGACAGCCGCGAGTACGGTTATCAGTCTTGTTATTCCTGTGTTTTTCATCGTTTTTTCCTCCGGTGATGAAAAATATGGTTATACACAATTATTATACTATATAACTGCGAATAATACAATAAAAAAATAAGGCCAACCGTGTGTTCCGGATACCGGTTTTTGCCTTGACTTTCATACGTATTGCCTGTATAATAATACCGTATTATTATTGGATGGAGAAAGATATGATAAGACACGTCGTTATGTGGAAATTCGCTGAGTTCGCCGAGGGGAAGAGCAGAGACGGGAATCTCGCCCTCGTAAAATCCCGTCTGGAGGCGCTTTTCGCGTCGGGAAAGATCGAAGGTCTGCGCCGCCTCGAGATCGGTCGCGACGAAGGCGGCACCGAAATGTCCTACGATATGGTGCTCGTCACCGAATTCGATTCCTTTGAGGCGCTCGCGGCGTACAAGGTCCATCCGGATCACGCCGCGATCTCGGCATACGTCAAAAAAGTGCGCACCGCCAGAGCGGTCGTTGATTATACACTGTAATAAACAAAGGAGATTGCAGCAATGAGCAGAGCAGACGAAATCTATATCGCAACCTGCCGCGACATACTTGACAACGGTTTTCGCGATGACGGACTTGAGGTCAGACCCCGCTGGGAGGACGGCACTCCCGCGCACACCGTAAAGAAATTCTGCGTAGTCAACCGGTACGATCTTCGAGAGGAGTTCCCGCTGATGACTCTGCGCAAAACGGGTGTTAAGAACGCCGTCGACGAGATCCTCTGGATCTGGCAGAAGAAATCCAACCGGATCGCGGACCTCCATTCGCACATCTGGGACGCCTGGGCCGGAGAGGACGGCACCATCGGCAAGGCGTACGGCTATCAGCTCGGAGTCAAGCATATCTATCCCGAGGGCGAGTTCGATCAGGTCGACCGCGTCCTCTACGATCTTACCCACAATCCCGCGTCCCGCCGGATCATGACCAACATCTACAACCACGCGGATCTGCACGAGATGAATCTCTATCCATGCGCCTATTCGATGACCTTCAACGTGACGGGGAAATATCTCAACGGGATACTCAACCAGCGCAGCCAGGATATGCTTGTCGCCAACAACTGGAACGTCGCGCAGTATTCGGTGCTCCTCTGCATGATCGCGCAGGTCACGGGTTTCCTCCCGGGCGAATTCGTGCACGTCATAGCCGACTGCCACATTTACGACCGCCACATCCCGCTCGTCGAAGAGATGCTGACGAGAAAGCAGTATCCAGCGCCGAAGCTGAAGCTCAATCCGGATATCAAGAACTTCTACGATTTCACCGTCGACGACGTCGTTTTCGAGAATTACGAAGCCAACCCGACCGGATTCAAAATCCCGGTGGCGGTGTGAAACCGGCGCGGCGGTGAGAAAAAAGAAATCGGCTGAACTGTGAAAAGTCAGTCGATGAACCCACGGAAAAAGTAACGATTCGCACACTGCAGGGAAAGAGGCACTGTCAAACCGATAATCTGTGATTG
>JAGDAM010000333.1 GCA_017959485.1 Clostridia bacterium | reverse complement strand
GGTGTGGCGGGTGCTGCGTCACACAGAGATGCCTAAGAGCCCGGAGTACATACCGTACCGCGTAGATAAAAACTACGTCACCAGCGACATCCCCGGACTTATGTACAACGCCTCGCTCGACAACGCGGGGT
This sequence comes from Clostridia bacterium, assembly GCA_017959485.1. The sequence goes on along the minus strand of JAGDAM010000333.1, from coordinate 2,796 downwards.
ATCTGAAGAACACTCAGACCAGGGCGCCGCAGCCGTTGATCATCATGGGCCTCGACGTCGTGGTAGACGAACATATCGAGGACGTCGGAAAACAGGTCGGACTGGCGATCCCCTTACGCAACCTGAACAAGGTGTACAACGTTCGGGACGTGACGTCCGGAAAGTCCGTGAAAGAAACGCTCTCGAAATACTGGAAGGTCGGCTCGTCCGGAGACGTGATCTCCCAGGCGATGGCCGATCTGCAGACCGGACGCCAGCAGGACTATAACTGGGCGTCAAAGATGCTCGGCAAGCTCCGCACCGGGTATATCCAGAAAACGCTTAACCTTAACCTGAGCGTGGCAATGAGCCAGGCGGCGTCATATTTCGCCGCCGGCGCGGAACTGTCGCAGGCGTCAATACAAAAGGGCCTTGTACGACTGCCGTACGTTCTGGCGCATCAGAAAGCGCTGTGGAACGAGATAGACGCTCACACCGCGCAGAACTGGATCAGGCGGAGAGGGCTGTCTACCGTCGAACTCGGAGACCTCTCTAAGATCGAGACCTTCGCCGACCGGCTCCCGTCCTGGATGACGGGTTCGAAGTGGATCCAAGCGATAGACGTGCTGACGACGACCTGGCTGTGGGACACGACGAAGCTTGACGTCAATGCGCAGATCAGATCCGGAAAACTCGAAATCGAACGCGGCAGCGAGGAATACTGGCAGGCCGTGACCGAGCTTTACGACCGGATGATCGAGAGCACCCAGCCGATGTACGATCCGCTCCACCGTCCGGAAATGCTGAAGAACACCAATATGCTGGCGCGGACGATGTTCATGTTCAAGACTCAGCCGATGCAGAATCACGGCATACTTTTCGACGCCGGCGGAAACCTCGCCGCCGTGTACGAACGTTACAAGGGCGACAAGTCGGACGCGGCGAAGACTGCAAGGGCGGAGGCGCGCCGGCGTTTCGGCCGCGCCGCCTGGTCGCAGATCAACTCCGCCGTCGTCTTCCGGGCTATGAAGGTCCTGTGTATGCTGCTGCTCTTCAAGGTCGATCCGCTCCGCGACGAAGACAAAGAGCTGACGCCGGAATCGATCTGGAAGGCCGCGATGATAGACTTCGGCTCGGACGTCACCGGTACGATCGCTCCGCTCGCCTCCGGACTCGGGGCGTACGACATAATCCGGAACGCGATAGAGGGCAACTTCAAGGAATTCGGGCTCGAGGTCAAAATCCCGGAAACCGAAATGATCGGAAACGTATACAACGCGGTCGGTAAGGCAATCCAGGCGATAAGCGCGCTCTGGAAGGAAGCGGAAGACGGCGAAAAGAGTGACAACGTTTTCTTTTCGATGGCGGGCCAGATCTGGGACGCGGTTAAAGAGTTCGCTGGCCTTAACGGGATCCCGCTCGGGCAGGCGGCCGGATATGTCAACGCCGTGCGCAACTGGGCGACAGACATCAAAAACGGGGAGTTCGCAAAATTCGAGGCCGGCGCCGACCGAAAGCCCGGTCAGACCTACGATATTATGTACGAGGCCGCGGTCTCCGGAGACAAGGAGAAGGCGTCAAGCTTCGAAGCGAAGGCGCGCGCCGCCGGACAGACCTGGTCTCAGATCGAAAGCGCCATGAGGACCCGGCTTGCCGAAGACGAGAGGATCATCCCCTTTGCGGAAGCTTATGAGGCGGGCGACTGGGAGACCTACGACCGGATCTACGGCGAGCTCTACGATATGTTCGGATCCGACGACGTGATCTACGGCGCGCGGGACAAATACCTGAAGTCCCTCGAGCCGGAAGAGGAAAAGGAAGACGAGCAGTCTGACGGCGACGTCAAGCCCTACTCCGACGACAGGCTGGTCCGTGCCATCATCGACGGCGACGAGGACACGGTCGACCGGATCGCTTCCTGGTACGACGACGCTGGAAGAGATTTTCCGAAGTCGGGCGTCACGTCCAAACTCAAAGAGATATGGAACGATCTTCCGGACAGCGAAAGAAACGATATCACCGGGCTGCTCATCAGGTACGGAGGGTATGATCCGGACACGATCGCCAAGTGGGACGACGGGTACCGGAGCTCATCCGAGATCGCAAAGGACAGCTTTGACTATGCGGTCAAAGGAAGGTCCGACGACGCGGTCAGGGTGATCAGCGAGTCGATGGAATCGAAGTACGACGGATATATCGAGGACGGGTATTCACCCGCCGAGGCGAAAAAGAAGGCGGCGTCGGCTGCAAAAACTCAGCTGACCAAGATCTTCAAGCCGGCGTACGTTGAAGGCGACGCGACGACGAGGCAGCTTATACGGAACGCTCTTTCGTATTATACCGACCTCGACGGCGGGAAGCTGTACGGGAGCTACAGCGAAATCACCAAAATGCTTGACCGGTGGCTGAAAGAGTAATGACTTTTATCATGAGAAAGGGGAAATCATATGATCCTTAAGTTTAAGGTGGTCGGCGGCGCGATGGGCCGGATCGATCACAACACTATCGCCGCCGATACGGTGGGGACCGTTTACGCCGAGTTCGACGTCGACGACGTGTGGGCGGGGATGTCGGCGATCAAGGCGATCTTCACCCGCACCGAGGGCGGGCCGAGCTATATCGCGCTGCTCGGCAACGACCGCAAATGTACTGTTCCTCATGAGGTGATGGCGTCAGAGGGTTACTTCAACGTCGGACTTATAGGCATCGGCCCGGGCAACGTGCTCGTCAGAACGACGAGCGTCCTTCGAGCGGTCTACGTTGCCGCCGCCGCGCCGGTCGACGGGAGCCCCGACCCGACGCCGAGCGAGCTTGAGC
>JAGDAM010000332.1 GCA_017959485.1 Clostridia bacterium | reverse complement strand
GGAGGTGTTGAGAGTGAGCTGGGCCATCTCGGCGAGAGAGGCGTGCATCTGGCGCGCGATGACCTTGCGGATGTTCGGGATCTTCTCGTCGGTGTATGCGGGTCCTTCCGCCGGCGCTGCGGGAGCCGTAGTCGCGGGCTCTTCGGCAGGAGCCGTAACGCCGCGGTCGAGCAGCGCGTTTATATCACGCTCGATTATTCTTCCGGAGGGTCCGGTCGGGATCGCGAGCGAGGGATCGGCGCCCGTCTTTTCGGCGAGTTTCCTCGCTCTCGGCGAGATTTTCAGCCGTCCGTCCGCGGGTGCGGCCGGAGCCGTGACGGCGGGTTCTTCGGCGGAAGCCGAGGGAGCGGCCGGAGCCTGAACCTTGATTTCGGCGGCGGGAGCCTGCGACGAGGTCTCCTCCTTCGTCTCCTTCTTCAGAAGAGCCGAGATATCCTCGCCTTCACGTCCGATTACGCATACAGGCTCGAGGCAGGGAACGTCGTCCCCTTCTTCCGCCAGTATCGCAAGCAAAACGCCCCCGACCTGCGCCTTTTCTTCGAACGCCGATTTATCGGTCTCGTAAGAGAAAAGCGTATCGCCGGGAGCGACGGCGTCTCCCTTTTTCTTCTTCCATTCGGTGATGATGCAGCTTTCCACGCTCTGTCCCTGGCGCGGCATAATGACTGTTTCAGCCATTTGTATCCTCCCGTAAAAAAAACTTGAAAAGGATTTGATAAAATGATATAATATCAAATTAGCAATCAAAGATTATTATACAACAAATGCTGACAAAAAGCAATAAAAAGCGACTTAAAAGGAATGGGAAACTACGATAAAATCTGTGGAGCCGGAGCGGCTCCCGAATCCGAAGAGGAACTCAGGTCCCTGGGAGAAAAACGGATCGACGGAGAAAAAGTGTTCGACGGAGGCATGCTTCAGGTCTACCTCGACAGGATCTCGCTTCCGGACGGAGGCGGGTCTGTGCGGGAATACATCAGGCACGTCGGAGCCGTCGCGATAGTTCCGCTTACCGACGACGGCAGAGTGATTGTCGAGCGGCAGTTTAGGTACCCGATAGGCAAAGTGATAACCGAAATACCCGCCGGCAAGCTCGACAGTTACGGAGAGGACCGCCTTGAGGCCGCGAAGCGCGAGCTTCGCGAGGAGACCGGCATCGAGGCCGACGACTGGCTTTCGATGGGAGATTTCGTCCCGGCGGCTGCCTACTGCGACGAGCGGATCACCCTATTTCTCGCGCGGGGGCTTCATTTCGGCGAACGCCACACCGACGAGGACGAGTTTCTCAACGTCTACGCGGTCCCCTTCCGCGAACTGCTCTCCGACGTGCTCGAGGGCGCGATAACCGACGCCAAGACGCAGACCGCGCTGCTCAAAGCGGCGGTAGCGACCGGCCTTCTCGGCTGCGTCTGACCGTTATTCCGTCATCGGTATCCGGACCCTGAGCGAGCCGGGACGGATCATTTAAGGCAATACCGCACAATTCGACGCACGCGTCTTGACGGCTCTTTTTACGCCTGTTTTGACGTCAAAATCTTGAAAAACCGCCTGTTTTCCTGCGATTTCTCAGTCAAAACAGGCACAAAAAACTCTCGCCAATCCGCATACGCGAATTGTGCGGTATTGCCTTAAAAAACGCGTTTTCAAATCATACAAGGAACAAATACCGTCAAATGAAGATCGTAATCGCCGGGTGCGGCAAAACGGGAAGCGCTATCGTTTCCTGCCTCGTTGAAGAGGGACACGACATCACCGTAATTGACAGCGACAGGGCGGTCGTCGAGGAGATGACCGACCGCTTCGACGTAATGGGGGTCTGCGGCAACGCGGCTGAGATCGAGATACTGCGCGAAGCCGACGCCGGCGACTGCCGGCTCTTCGCCGCGACCGCCGAGTCGGACGAGACGAATATGCTTGCCTGTTTTCTCGCCGGGAAACTCGGGGCGGGCCACACGATCGCGAGGATCAGAAACCCCGAATACAACGACGAAAGTCTCGGATTTACCTGCCAGCAGCTCGGCCTGTCCGAGCCGCTCAACCCCGACCGGCTGGCCGCGACCGAGATCTGGAACGTGCTGAAATTCCCGAGCGCGGTGAAGATAGAGCCCTTCTCGGGAAGATTCGAGCTGATCGAGCTCGTAATAAAAAAAGAAATGCCGGTGATCGGCATGAGTCTCGTCGAGATGCGCCGCAGATACGACGCGAGGTTTCTCATCTGCGCCGTTCAGCGCGGAGATCAGACCTTCATTCCGACCGGCTCATTCGTTCTCGCCGAGGGCGACAGGATCGCCGTCACGGCGGTTCCGTCGGAGGTGCAGAAGCTTCTGCGCCGGATGGGTATTCTCAAAAAGAGCGCCCGGAGCGTGATGATAATCGGAGCCGGCAAGGCCTGCTACTATCTGGCGCGGCTGCTGTCCTCTTCGGGAGTTTCGGTCAAGGTCGTGGAAAAGGACCGCGACAGGTGCGCCGCGTTCGCCGACGAGATAGGCGACGCGAACGTGATGATAATCAACGGCGACGGAGCCAGCCGGGAGGTGCTGCTCGAGGAGGGACTCGAGAAGACCGACGCGCTGGTCGCGCTCACCGGTTCCGACGAGCAGAACATCATTATTTCGATCTACGCCTCGTCGGTCGGCGTGCCCAAGGTCATCCCGAAGGTCAACCGCCGCGAGCTTGCCGAGATAGCCGAAAAACTCGGGCTCGACACCGTCATCTCGCCGAGAAAGGCGGTCACGGGACTGCTCGCGAGCTACGCCCGAGCCCTCGAAAACTCGGAGGGAAGCAATCTCGAAGCTTTGTATCACGTCCTTGACGGATCGGCCGAGGCCATAGAGTTCAAAGTTAACGGCGACTTCCGGTACCTCGGCGTCCCGCTGCGGGACGTGAGCATGCGCAAAAACGTGCTTATTGCCGGAATAATACGCAAGGGACGCGCGATCATCCCCTCCGGCGACGAGTCGATACTCGAGGGCGACCGGGTGGTCGTCATCTCCTCGGGCCTCCGGCTCGGAGACATCACCGATCTTATCGAAGAAGACTGACGGGTCAGCGGGGAGAGACGTTTTGAACAAGAAAATGATCTTCTACGTCGTCGGCTTCATAGTCGCGGCGGAAGGGGCGCTGCTTCTGCTTCCGGCACTCACGGCGCTCATATTTCTCGAAAAAGAGGGACTCGCCTATCTCGCCGTAGCCGCGGGGTGCGGCGTTTTGGGCGCGGCGCTGATCCTGTCCTGCCGCACTTCGGCGCATACGATCTACGCCGGAGAGGGCTTTGCGATAGTTGCGCTCGGCTGGATAGTCATGTCGGCGGCGGGCGCGCTGCCTTTCGTCATCACCGGCGAGATCCCCGGCTACGTCGACGCCCTCTTCGAGACGGTCAGCGGGTTTACGACGACCGGCGCCTCGATAGTGGAGAACGTCGGAACGCTCAGCCACGCGTCGATATTCTGGCGCAGTTTCACGCATTTCGTCGGCGGAATGGGAGTCCTGATCTTCATCATGGCGGTCATTCCGAACATCGCCGACCGGTCGATAAACATCATGCGCGCCGAGATGCCCGGGCCTGTCGTCGGCAAGCTCGTTCCGAGAGTCCGCCAGACGGCGGGTATACTCTACGTGATCTACGTCGTCATGACGCTGACCGAGATGGTGCTGCTCGCCGCGGGCGGGATGCCCTTCTTCGACTGTCTCTGCTATTCGCTCGGGACCGCCGGAACCGGCGGATTCTCGGCTACGCCCGAGGGGATCGTCACCCCCTATTCGCAATGGGTCGTGACGGTGTTCATGATGCTCTTCGGCGTAAACTTCAATCTGTACTATCTGATCATCGCGGGAAAGATCCGGACCGCGCTTTCGAGTCTTGAGCTCTGGGTGTATCTCGGGATGATCCTGGTTGCCGGCAGCTTTATCACCTTTATGATACTGCCGAGTTACGGCGGCTTCGGAGAGGCGGTCAGACACGCCTTTTTCCAGACCGTTTCGATCTCAACGACGACCGGATACTCGACCGCGGACTTCGACAAGTGGCCGATGGTCTGCCGGACGACCCTGCTTATTCTGATGTGTTTCGGCGGCTGCGCCGGATCGACGGCGGGCGGACTCAAGATCTCCCGCGTGATACTCGGGCTGCGCAGTCTCGGCGCCCAGATCAAGCGGCTGATACATCCCCGCGCCGTCGCGAACGTCAGATTCGAGGGAAGGCCCGTCGACCCGGGGACGCTCACCGGGGTCAGCGTGTATTTCATCCTCTACGTCTGCACCCTCGCCGTTACCTTTTTCCTTCTCAGCTTCGACCGGCTCGGTATGACCGAGAACATCTCGGCAGCCGTTGCCTGTATGAACAATATCGGCCCGGGGCTCGGCCTGATAGGACCGGCCTCCAACTACTCGGCTTTTTCCGGCTTTTCCAAGATCGTTCTGTCGGTCGCGATGCTCGCCGGACGGCTTGAGTTCTATCCTCTCCTGATCGCGTTTCTGCCCGCGACCTGGAGAAAGAAATGAGATGACAAAATGAAAACTGTATCGGCTGACGCGCTTGCCATCAGAGAATATATGGTCGCGAACTCCGCGCGCACCCGCGAAGACCTGATCGCGATGACGTCGGTGCCTTCGGTCAGATCGGATCCGGCTCCCGCCGCGCCTTACGGCCGCGACTGCGCCGCCTGCCTTGAATTATGCGCGTCGCTGTTCGCGAAAGAGGGCTTCAGGACCGAGATCTTCGCCGACAGCGGATACGCGCTCGTCAAATTCCGCGATCCGGTGCCGGGAGAGGAATACGTCGGAGTCTTCTGCCACAGCGACGTCGTGCCGGTCGACGCCTCCGAATGGATGATCTGCCCTCCCTTCGAGCCGGTCGAGCGCGACGGTATCCTTTACGGCCGCGGGATCATGGACAACAAAAGCTCGATAGCGATTATGCTGAGCTTCTTCCGCGGTCTGCGCGAGCTCGGTATCAGTCCGCGGCGGAATATCATAGTGTTTATCGGTTCCAACGAGGAGAGCGGTATGGGCGACATACGCGCTTTCGCCAAAGAGCAGCCGCAGCCCGCCGTTTCGATCGTGCCCGACTCGTCGTTTCCGATGTCCTTCGGAGAGAAGGGAACATACCGCGCCGCCGTCACGACCGAAAAGTCGGACTGCGTCGTATCGGTCCGCGGAGGCGAGGCCTACAACACGGTGCTCGGTTCGCTTGAGTGCGTTATGCGCGACGCGCCCGGACTGCGGGATCATCTCGAGCGCGAGGGAGCCGGGTTCCTGACCGTCGAAGGCGAGTCGGACGAAAAACTTTCGCTGAAGGCGGCAGGAGTTCCCTGCCACGCCGGACGTCCCTACAAGGGCGACAGCGCCTTCCGCAGACTGGCCGCTCTTCTTGCCGGATGCCCCTTTGTCACCGGCCACGACCGCGCGCTCTTCTCGAGGATCGCCGAGGATCTGGGCGACGTCAGGGGAGAAGGACTCGGCATAGCCGCGGACGACGCGACGCTCGGGCCGCTCTCGGTCGCCAACGGAATAGTCAGGACCGACGAAGAAGGGCGGATCGTATTTACGCTTGACATAAGATACGGGAAGAACCCGGGGCTTGCCGCGGTCCGCGAGAAGCTGGATAAGCTTTTCACCGGGCGCGGATGGTCGGTCAGCGGCGTCCGCGGGACCGACGCGCTCGTCGTTCCG
>JAGDAM010000331.1 GCA_017959485.1 Clostridia bacterium | reverse complement strand
CTGCAGATCGCAGAGAGTCGCCGCGCAGAAAGCAGCGCCGACGTGCGTCGTAAGCGTCACGTAGCTGTCTGCCTGATCGCCCCAGTCGCGCATATAGTTCCACTCGTCGAAGACGCTCTCGGCACCGTGGAAGCCGTACTTGTCGAGCAGTACGCGGCATTCACGGGCTTCGGAAATCAGTTTGTCGACGTCGGTATAATACCTGTGCCAGGAGTAAAAATCGAGCGGAAGCGAGTTCGCAGAACAGTATTTGAGAAATTCTTCGCGCATTCCGCCGAGAGGTCTCGTAAAGGCGGGGCCGCCTATCATAAGATTCGGGAACTTCTCTTTCAGGTGCTTCGAGGCGACCGCGTAAAACTCAAAGAAATCCTCGTCCGAACCCAGCCACATATTCTTGCCCTCGGGCTCGTTCCAGATCTCCCAGTATCTGATACCGTACTCGTAGCCGTCAGCCCAGCCGAAGTTGTAATGAAGTATAATATGCTCGCAGATCCTCGCCCACTTGGCGTAATCCTTCGGCGGATAGATGTATCGTTTTACCGGCGCGTGCTCTATCGATACGCCGAGGCGGTAGAGCGGCTCGGCTCCGACCTCGTAAATCTTCGCGATATATTCGTCGGTCAGACCGAAATTGTAATTTGCTGGATCGTTCTCGTCGGCGTCGAAATCCTTGAATACGCAGGGGATATCGACGAATTCGCCCGATCCGTAAGGGTATTCGGTGTCGTGGAGGCGGCAGAAGGGTATCCCCGCCTCGCGGAAGAGAGGTCTCGCGTCGTAGGTGAAGACCTTGGTCATCGGGCCCTCGTTGACGCCGTGAAGCGGGCGGATCTTCCCTTCGGTTCTGTTGAAATCAGCTGTAACCTTTGACATAAGAAACTCCTTTCAGTCGAGAACGGTTATTCTTCCGTCGACCTTTGCGTCAAGCCCGTCCTTTGTCGAGAAATACTCTTCGATGATATTGTTAATCGAGGTGGCCACGACACGCGGCTTCATATTCTTCTTCACTTCGGCAAGAGGAACTCCGAAAAAGGCGTCGAAGTTGCTGTAGTGATAATCCTGGATGCCCAGCTTTATCTTCATTCCGTCGTCGAGCGGTTCTCCGCGGAAGGTTATTTCTTCAAGGGTATGCGTACTTTTGCGGTATCTTATCCGAAGCGCCGACGAGAACTGATAAAACTCGGTCTCTCCGGTCCAGGCGGCGTCCCGCATAAGATGAAGCACTATCCGGCGCAGCTGCTCTCCGGTCACCTCCACCATATAAACCGGACCGTCGAAGGGCGTGTTTTCGATAAGATCCTGATATTCGATGAGCGGTCCGAGCTCTTTTTTTCTTATGCTTCCCGAGCCGAATAGCATAACGTCGTAGCTCGCGTCGTCGGCCATCAGATCGGCGTACAGGTTGCCCATCTCGGTCTCCTGCTCGCGCGAAGGATGCGTCAGCCGGCGGGCCCATCTCGTAACTATCCGCTTGTATTTGCTGTCGGTCACCGTCCGGTAGCTGTCGATCATCTCCTCCATCAGAGGATCGGTCGGAGCCGAGTCCTCGTCAATGACTTGACACGACCACGAGAAATCGGTTATCTTTCTTTTTTCCGTGTCGAATCCGATATCCGCACGGCCGATGACTCCCGTCCCGGTTCCCGCCTGGACTATCGGGATACCGTTGACGTACTCGGGACGTTCCATAAAGGTGTGCGAATGACCGCCGATTATCATATCGACGCCCCAGTCGGGATTGAGCAGAGACGCGAGCTTCTTGTCGTTATCAAAGCCGATATGGGTAAGAAGAACCGTCAGATCGGTCTTAACCGTCCGGTAGTTGTCGCAGATGATTCCGACTTCCTTCGCGGCAGATTCAAGATCTATGAACGACCCTATCAGCTTTTCGGATTTTGTCGACGCGAGGACCTCGTCGGTAAGTATGCCGATGAAAAGTATCCGGAGACCTCCGACCTCGAGATTGATATAAGGACTGAAAACACGCGCGTTGTTCATCGTGATGAAGAGGTTGGCGTTAATGATCGGGAATTTAGCGCATCTTTCAAGAAACAGCAAATGCGCAAATCCGTAATCGACCTCGTGATTGCCTATCGTGGCAACGTCGGGACCAAGGGCGTTCATCAGATCGATAGTCGACAGTCCCTGGTACTCCGAGTCGATTACCGACCCCCGGAACATATCCCCTGCAATCGCGTAAACGACGTTCTCCTCCTCCGATCTGACCTTCCCGACGTACCCGGAAAGGCGCGCAAGGCCGCCGGTGCTTTTACCTCCGGCGTCTTTCGGAAGAAAATCCCCGTGAAGGTCGTTGGAATGAAGTACGGTAAGACGGGTCACTTTTTCGCTCATCATTTTATCCTTTCATTCGATTCTGCCCAGTATAAGAGGGACCGCCCGCGGAGAACGCGGTCCGATCCTTGTTGAACCGGTGAGAACCGCCTCCGCCTCGTCGAGCGACGCCTCGTTGTTTGTGTAAAGAACTGCTATCGGGTCGCCGGCAGATATTTTATCACCCGTCTTGGCTTTCAGTATTATGCCGGCGGCATTGTCGACGGGATCGGACGCTTCCGCTCTTCCGGCGCCGAGAATCAGTGCGCTCCTGCCGTAGCCCTCGGTATCCGTCGAAACGACGTATCCGGAGCTTCCGGCGAGGACAGTCTTCGAGTATTTGGCCTTCGGGAAAAGCGACGTATCGTAGACCCACGCGGGATCTCCGCCCTGACGCTTTACCATCGCCGCAAGCTTTGCGAGCGCCGAGCCGTCGCGGATGGCTCCGAGAGCCGCTTCTCTGCACTCTTCGACGCTCCCGCGCCCCGTCATTGCCAGCATTTCAGACGCGAGAGTCAGGCAGATGTCGGTGAGGTCGGCAGGCCCTTCTCCCCGGAGCGTCTCTATCGCCTCGATAACTTCAAGCGAGTTGCCTACGGCATATCCGAGCGGGCGGTCCATATCTGTAATCAGCGCGACCGTCTTCTTACCCGACCGCTTGCCTATATCGACCATCGCTCTGGCCAGCTCCCGGCTCTTTTCGGGCGTTTTCATGAAGGAACCGCTGCCGCACTTGACGTCGAGCAGTATGCAGTCGTCGTCAGCGGCAAGCTTTTTGCCCATTATCGACGAGACGATGAGAGGCAGACTGTCGACCGTCGCCGTGACGTCGCGAAGCGCGTAAAGCTTCTTGTCTGCCGGCGCGAGGGTCTCGCTCTGACCTACGATGGCGATACCGACGTCTTTGACGGCTTCAACGAACTCGTCACGGGACAAATCCGTCCTGAATCCTGCGAACGACTCGAGCTTGTCGATCGTTCCGCCGGTGTGTCCGAGTCCGCGTCCGCTCATTTTGGCGACCTTGACGCCGAGAGCCGAGACTATCGGAGCGATCACGAGACTCGTTTTGTCTCCGACGCCTCCCGTCGAGTGTTTGTCGACGCGCAGACCACCGAGGTCCGGAAGACGGAGTATCTCGCCCGAGTCGCGGATCGCGAAGGTGAGTTCGGCGGTCTCCGCGGGCGTCATCCCGCGAAACCAAACCGCCATCAGAAAGGCGGTAATCTGATAATCCGGGATGTCTCCGGTCGCGGTTCCTTCTATGAACCAGCGTATCTCTTCGGGCGACAGCTCGCCGCCGTCTCTTTTTTTTCTGATAATCTCCTCAGCTCTCATAGCGCCTCCGGACAGTAGAGTGGTAAAATAGTTTGTCAGTCAATCGTCCATTCCCGTGAACGAGAACGGAATAAGCTCTGAAAGCGGCAGGTTTTTCAGTTCGCCGCCCTCTTTCATAATCACGCGCAGGCCGCGTCCCGCGACGTCAAGGAGAAACTGGCGGCAGACACCGCAAGGAGTGCAGTCGCCGGGGGCGCGGTGAAACTTTCCGCCGCAAACGGCTATCGCGGTAAATCTCTTCGCTCCCGCGCTGACGGCGACGGCCGCGGCCGATCTTTCGGCGCAGCTCGTCGGGGTGAAGGTCGCGCTCTCAATATTGCATCCGGTGAAAACGCGTCCGTCCGCCGTAAGCAGAGCGGCGCCTACGCTGTATCCCGAATAGGGGCAAACCGACGACTTTCTCGCCTCCTCGGCTGCTTCGTAAAGCTTTTCGGGATCGAATCCCGAGGATGCCGGAATAATCTCCGAAAGGAAGCTGTTGCCGGCAGTGGCGCCTTTGTCTACGCCGAGATAGTCGAGGATTGTCGCGGAAATGTCGGCGAAGGTCGCTCTGGTACCGATATTGGTCCCGGCGGCAATCTTTTTTCCGTAGATAACGAGCGGGATGTATTCGCGCGAGTGGTCGGTCGAAGGAGTCGACGGATCGCAGCCGTGGTCGGCGCTTATCATGAGGATATCGTCGTCGCGCAGCGTCGGAAGAAATCTTCCGAGCCAGCGGTCGAACTCCGTCATCGCGGCGGCGTAACCCGGAACGTCGTTCCGGTGACCGTAGGTCATATCGAAATCTACAAGGTTGACAAAGCAGAGGCCCTCGAAGTCGCGCTTTGCCTGTTCGTCGGTGAGCGCCATTCCCTCGGCGTTGCTGCCGGTGCGGCGGCATTCGCTTTCGGGGATGGATTTACCGGCGAATATATCGTATATCTTGCCGACGGAGAGCACGTCGAGACCGGCCGCGGCTATGCGGTCGATCATAGTTTCCTTCGGCGGAACAAGCGAAAAATCGTGCCTGCGCGGAGTGCGGACAAAAGGCCACTCGCCGGCGAACGGCCGCGCGATGACTCTGCCGATTCCGTGCCTGCCCTGAAGCATGCCGCGGGCGATCTCGCAGTAACGGTAGAGCTCGTCCACCGGGACGACGTCCTCGTGGGCGGCGATCTGAAAAACGCTGTCAGCAGAGGTGTAAACGATAAGATCTCCGGTCGCGATATGCTCGCGGCCGTAATCGCTTATAACCGCGGTACCCGAAGAGGGACGGTTGCAGAGAACGCCGCGACCGGTAAGACGTGAGAACTCTGCTATGACTTCGTCGGGAAAACCGTCGGGATAGGTCGGGAAGGGCTGCTCCGAAACGAGACCGGCTATCTCCCAGTGTCCCGTCGTGGTATCCTTCCCGTTGCTCCTCTCACGGAGTCTGCCGAAGGCGCCCTCGGGCCTGTCGACGCCTCCTCCTACGCCTTCGATATTGAAAAGACCGAGGCGGGTCAGATTGGGACAGTCAAAATTCGGGTGGCGCCTGATCGCGCCGAGGGTATCGGAACCCTCGTCGCCCCATTTGTAGGCGTCGGGCGCCTCGCCGACTCCCATACTGTCGAGTATGATCAGAAAAACTCTTTTAGACATCTGTCACCTGCCGTTTATTCGGCTATTTCGAGCGCGATCTCCATCATTTTGGTGAAGGAAATCTGCCGCTCCTCGGCGGTGGTGTTCTCCTCCGGATAGATAAAGGAATCGGACACGGTGCAGATGCCGAGCGCCTTCTTCCCCGCTCTCGCGGCGTTGCAGTAGAGAGCGGCAGACTCCATCTCTACGCCGAGGACTCCGAGCTTCGCCCAGTCGAGTCCGTTGGCGGTGTCGTCGTAGAAAATATCCGACGAAAAGATGTTGCCGACTCTGTAATTGACTCCCGCCTTCTCGCAGGCGTCCGCCGCCTTGCGGAGCAGTCCGAAGTCGGCTATCGGAGCGAAGGTCCCGGGCATCTGATACTGAGACGCGTAATTGCCGTTGGTACAGGCGGCCTGGGCGAGTATTATGTCTCGGGCATGAAGCTCGGGCACGTACGAGCCGCAGGAACCGACGCGGATTATCGCGCCGACGTTATAGAAATTGAAAAGTTCGTAGGAATAGATGCCGATCGCCGGCTGTCCCATTCCGGAGGCCATGACCGACACTCTCTTTCCCTTGTAGTATCCGGTATAGCCCTGCACGCCTCTGACGTCGTTGACGAGGACGCGGTCCTCAAGGAAGTTTTCGGCGATAAATCTCGATCTTTTGGGGTCGCCCGGCATGAGCACGGTGTTGGCGAAATCGCCGAGCTTCGCGTTAATGTGGGGAGTTGGAATAGCCATCAGTAGTTACCTCCGTCGCTTGCGGGTTTTCCGCCTTTTTCGAGCGCCTTGACCGCTTTTACGACGCGGCTGGTGCCCAGTCTGTCCGCTCCGAGATTGATAAAGTCCTCTGCGTCGCGCAGATCCGAAATGCCTCCCGCGGCCTTGACCTTGACTTCGGGACCGGAATACTTTCTCATGAGAGCTACGTCCTCTCTCGTGGCTCCTCCGGTGGAAAAGCCGGTCGAGGTCTTGATATAGTCGGCTCCCGCCTCGGTGACGATGCGGCAGGCGCGGATCTTTTCATCCTCGGTGAGCAGGCAGGTCTCGATTATCACCTTCAGTATCCTTCCGCAGCAGGCGGCCTTGATTCTTTTGATCTCATCGAGCACGACGCCGTCCCTGCCGTCTTTCAGATCGCCGACGTTGATAACCATATCTATCTCGTCAGCTCCTTCGGCAACGGCGTCGGCGGCCTCGAAAACCTTCGCGGCGGTCGTAGAGTAGCCGTTCGGAAATCCGATTACGGTGCAGATTTTCAATTTGTCTCCGACGTACTCTTTGGCTCTTCTGACAAATGCCGCGGGGATGCAAACCGACGCCGTACCGTATTTGATTCCGTCGTCGCAGATTGCTTTAATGTCATCCCAGACCGAGTCGGTCCGTAGGAGCGTGTGGTCGCAGCGCGAGAGAATTTCACGAATATCCATTTTGACCTTCCTTTTCTTTCCCGCTCAAAGGCGGTAATTAACGCGGTTCAAATATTGCTTGACCTGAACCGGAAAATGATTTATAATATATTAAATTATTTTTGGATG
>JAGDAM010000330.1 GCA_017959485.1 Clostridia bacterium | reverse complement strand
TCCCGAGAAAAACGCGGAATATGAAAGGGTGACAAGCGCGGAGAAGTCCTCGCAGACCCGTTCCTGAGTGTATTTGAATTCCGAAGTGTCTCCTTCGAGCCGGAACGGCGAATCACCCGAAGATCCCTGCGACGCGCTCGTCGGCTCGGGAGTCGTCTCGACCGGCTTTGCCGTCGTTTCCTCGGGTTTCGTCGTTTCGACCGGCTTTGCCGTCGTCTCCTCGGGCTTCGTGGTCTCGACCGGCTTCGACGTCGTTTCCTCGGGTTTCGTGGTCTCGACAGGTTTCGCCGTAGTCTCTTCCGGTTTCGTGGTTTCGACCGGTTTTTGCGTCGTGATTTCGGCGTCGGTGGTCACGGCGGTCTCTTCGGTTCCGGCGTCAGCGGTCGATTCGGAAGGTACGCAGACCGATCCGGTATCCGGTAAGTAAGTAATATCGGCTTCGGTCGACGTCGCGCCGCCGCTTCCGGCCGCGCAGGACGAAATAATCGCAAGTATCATTGCCGCCGCCGCGATAAGGGCGGCTGTTTTTGTCATTTTTTTCATTATACCGAGTCTTTCATATAATCGAGTATTTGTCCTGCCGCGCGGAGCATTATCACGCGTATTTCGTGCGGCATCCGTCCGAGTTCTCCGTTCGGTTCGATATTGATCGTTCCGCCGTATCCGACGTCCCGGAGGGCGGAAAAGACCGGCTTCCAGTCGATTCTTCCGTATCCCGGGAAGAGATGAAGATCCTCGTAAACCGGGGCGATCTTTCCGTAGTTGTCGTTGAGATGCAGCGCTCCGATACGCGGTCCGAGCGCCCGGATCATCGCCGGAATGTCCTGCCTCGCGATATTCGCGTGTCCGGTGTCAAGGCAGAAAAAGACGCGGTCGCTGCCGATGAGCTCGTGCAGACGAAGCAGATCCTTGGCGCGTGCGAAAGGGAAGAATGGGTCGGTCGTAAGCGTTTTGTGCTTGTGGTCGAAGAGGTTTTCGACGTGCACGTCGACTCCGCATTCGGCGGCGTGCGGTAGCATCGAGCCGAACCACTCTGCGTTAATCCCTATTATTCGATCGAGCGTTTCTTCGTCTGGAACGCTCATCCAGCGCTGGAGCGGATGGAACACCAGGCGCCGGCAGCCGAGCATCGCGCAGGCGTCGAAGTTGCGCATAGTCAGCGCGGAAGGCATACTGAATGAGAAATCCTCGGCAATTTCATGCTTGTGGCGCCAGTAGGCGTGGCACTGCCCGACTTTCAGTCCGGCGTCTTTTATCGCCCGGTCGGCGTCATTAACGAAGCTTTCCCAGTTCTTCAGTCTCATCGGCGCGTCGTCGCCGTCGCAGTAGCGGCAGAGCCAGAAATCGATATATTCAAATCCCGCCTCGGCGATTTCTCCGAGCGCGGTGCGCAGGTCGGACGCCTTTTCGAGTTTTCCGCCGGCCACGCTTTTCGGATTGTTCATCACAGTCTCCGGTATGCATAAAGATTATAATTATTATACCATAAACGGCGCGGCTTTTTCAAGGGCAATAAAACATAAGTTACGAGCGACTTTTATGTTGCGGCAATGTGGAATATATGGTATAATTATTTGTATTATTATTCTCGGAAAGGCCGCCCCTCGGGCGGCGGGTAAAAAAGGATGAAAGCAGTAATAACCGTTACCGGCAAGGATTCGGTCGGTATCATCGCGAGAGTCGCGGAAAAGTGTTCCGCCTTCGGCGTGAACATCATCGACATTTCGCAGAGCGTCATCAGGGACTATTTCGCCATGATCATGCTCGCGGATATTTCGGGGCTTTCGGTTCGTTTCGGCGATTTTGTCGACGCGATGGAAAAGCTCGGGGAAGAAAACGGTCTCGTCATAAGCGTGATGCACGAGGACATTTTCAACTCGATGCACAGAATCTGAGACAACTTTTGCGTCCATGATTAACGTAACCGATATACTCGAAACCATCGGTATGATCAGGGAGGAAAAACTTGACATACGCACGATAACGATGGGCATCTCGCTGATTGACTGCGGCGGCGACGACGTCGGCGCGGTCTGTGAGAGAATCTACGAAAAGATAGTCCGCAAAGCGGAGCGGCTCGTCCCCGTGGGAGACGATATAGAAAAGAAATACGGCATCCCGATAGTGAACCGCAGGGTCGCGGTGACTCCGGTAGCGCTCGTCGGGGGCCGGTTCGGACCCGGGGATTACGTAAAGATCGCCGAAACGCTCGACAGAGCGGCTGACACCGTCGGAATCAACATCATCGGCGGCTACAGCGCCCTCGTGCAGAAGGGAAGCACGGTCGGGGACGACGCCCTTATCGAATCGATACCCTGGGCGCTGTCGACGACCCGCAAGGTGTGCTCTTCGGTTAATCTCGCCTCCACCAAGGCCGGCATCAACATAGACGCCGTCCGCCGGATGGGGGACGTCATAAAAAAGACTGCCGAACTGACCGCCGATTCCGGCTCGTTCGGCTGCGCGAAACTGGTCGTTTTCGCCAACGCGCCTGAAGACAATCCCTTTATGGCGGGCGCCTTCCACGGAGTGAGCGAACCCGAAACCGTGATCAACGTAGGCGTTTCGGGGCCCGGGACGGTCGCCTCGGCGATTGCGAGAGCAGGCAAATGCGACATCGGCGCCCTTGCCGAGACGGTCAAACGCACCGCTTTCAAGATCACCCGCGTCGGACAGCTGGTCGCCGCGGAGGCGGCGGAACAGCTCGGAGTCACGCGCGGGATCGTCGATCTTTCGCTCGCGCCGACGCCCGAGATAGGCGACTCGGTCGCGAGAATACTCGAAAATATGGGCCTCGAGACCTGCGGCTGTCCCGGAACGACGGCGGCGCTCGCGCTGCTCAACGACGCGGTCAAGAAGGGCGGAGTTATGGCGTCGTCCTGCGTCGGCGGGCTGTCCGGCGCCTTTATACCGGTTTCAGAGGACGAGGGAATGATCGCGGCGGCGAAGTCGGGCGCTCTCACGCTGGAAAAGCTCGAGGCGATGACCGCCGTCTGCTCGGTCGGTCTCGATATGATAGCCATACCTGGCGACACACCCGCAGAAATCATCTGCGGCATCATCGCCGACGAGATGGCCATCGGCGTCGTCAACTCCAAGACGACGGCGGTCAGACTGATACCCGCCGCCGGAAAGAAGGTCGGAGACGAGGTCTGCTTCGGCGGACTCTTCGGCAGCGCTCCGGTCATGCCGGTCAGCCGGCTGTCGCCCGCAGAGTTTATCAACCGCGGCGGCAGAATCCCCGCTCCGATTCAGAGTCTCAAAAACTGATGATAACCGATTTTCACACTCACGCGATGCCGGACGGGCTCGCGCCGCGCGCGCTGTCGACTCTTCGCGCCGGTATACGCGAGGTGTCCGGTATCGAAATCGAGCCGGCAACCGATTTTACCTACGCGGGGCTGATCCGCGCCGCCGAAGCGGCGGGAGCGGACAGGTCGGTCGTTCTGCCGGTGGCTACAAAACCGGGTCAGGCCGAAAAGATCAACGCCTCCGCCCGGGAGACCGAAAAAAAGGCGAAGGGTTCGGTCGTCGTTTTCGCCGCCGTGCATCCCGCCGACGGGGATTTCGAAAACCTGATGCCCCGCCTCGCCGACTCCGGTTTTCTCGGGATAAAGCTTCATCCCGAGTTCCAGTCGGAGTATTTCGACAGCGACCGGATGATCCGGCTGCTTAAGGCGGCGCGGGACAGCGATCTCACCGTCGTTACGCATGCCGGCGCCGATATCGGGATCCGTCCTCCGGTGCACGGAACGCCGGAACGCCTGGCGAGGGCGCTCGAACGCGTTCCCGGACTGCGTCTCGTCGCCGCGCATCTCGGCGGCTGGATGATGTGGGACGCGGTCGCCGGCTTTCTTTGCGGACTGCCGCTTTATTTCGATACTTCGTTCCTGTCCGGCTTTATCGAGCCGTCGCGTCTGCGCGATATTATCCGCTCGCACGGCTCCCGGCGTGTCCTCTTCGGAAGCGACTCCCCGTGGGAATCTCCCTCGCGGACGCTCGAGCTGCTGCGTTCGTCCGGGCTGTCGGCCGGAGAACTCGAAGAAATCACCTCAGCAAACGCGGAAAAAATACTGAAACGGAAAGAAAGGATATGAATATTATTCTCAAACGAATCGCCCCTGTCCTTCTTTCGCTCGCCCTTGCCGCCTCTTTTTTCGGATGCGCGGGAACCCGGTCCGGCGAAGAAAGCCAAACCGGAACCGCGACCGCGCCGCTGCCGCCCGAAACGGAGGATGAAGGAACGCCTGACCTGACCGCCGATCCCGGATACAGCGAGCTCCGCGAACTTGTACGGGACGGCGAATCAAAATTCACCGTCGTCCGTCCCACCTATATGAGCAACGCGGGGCTGAGCGCCGTCGTTTACTTCGTGGGCAGACTCAGGGATCTCTGCGGAGTCAGGATGACGATCAGCGACGACTTTGTCAAGAATCCGTCGGATATCGATCACGACGCTTTTGAAGTCCTCTTCGGAAACACCAACCGCACCGACGGCGCCGACGTCCCGGAATGCGGTTTTTCGATACGCACCGAACGCAACCGAGTCGTCATACTTGCCGCAAAGGACAGCTATCTGCGCTACGCCGCCGATTATTTTGTCGACGTTATCCTCAAAGACGCGGAGCTGGCCGAGACCGGAGAGGGCAAGGTCGTTCTTAAGAAGGATATCGATTATCAGTCGGAAAAGATTTCCTACCTGTACGACGTAATCTCCTCGTCCGAGCAGCTGACGGCGACGGTCGACTATCTTTTCACCGTTCCCCGGCCCGACGAGCAGCACAAAAACACTCAGGGCGGCTGGATGGACAAAGAAGGTAAGTACTTTTATCAGGTATTCCTTCAGCGCGACAACGATTCAAACGAGGCGGCCAACGAGGATATAATCGTCAAATACGATATTGAAGCAAAGCGGGTTGCCGCCAGCAGCGGGCCGCTTTATCTCAATCACGCGAACGATATCACCTGGTACCCCGAAAAGAACTGCCTCGCCGTAGTGCACAACAACCCGAACAGAAAGTCGGTATCGCTCGTCGATCCCGAAACGCTGACACTTATCGAGACGGTCAGTATCGGGCACGAGATCTACTGCCTCGACTACTGTGCCGAGAAAAACCTTTTCGTCGCCGGAATGAGCGGCGGACAGAACTTCCGCTTTTTTACGGAATCCTTCAAACTGACCGACCGCGAACTGCGCCTGTCGACGCCGCTGACCGCCGGGTACACCACTCAGGGCTGCGCGACCGACGAAAACTTCGTCTACTTCGTTCTTTACAAGCAGAACGTAATAACCGTTTACGACTGGACCGGAAAGTTTGTGTCGCTGATTTCCTTCGACGTCGGTAACATTGAGCCGGAAAACATTTCCGTCGTCAACGACGACATATATATTACCTGCGCCAACGGCGGAGGCGCGGTCTACCGCGTCACTCCCAAAAACGAGTGAAAATGACGGATATTTCAAAAGCAATTGACGCGCTTGCCGACGGAGAGCGCCTTTCCGTCGAAGCGGTCGAAAAGGACGGCGTCCTCGCCGTCAGGATAAGGAAGGAACTGCTCGCCGGAGTCGCGAAGCTGCGCGTGTTCGGGGAGTTCACGTCGGCCGACGCCGGAGACGAAGGATACTATCTCTGCCCCCGCAAACTGAATATGGACGGCGAGTTTCTCTGCCGCTTCACCCCGCGCCCCGACGTCGTCTACCGCTGGGACAAGCCGGTGCTCTCGCTTTTCGGAATAAAAAAGCCGGGGCTTACGGCTCTTGTTAGGATTAAGCGCAATTACAAATACACACTTGAGGTCAGCGTCGAGGGAGGACGTTATTCGCTCTGCGTCGAATTCGATTTTTCGGTTCACGACCCGGTATACGAGGACGTGGAGTTTGAAATAATACGTCTGCCGGCCTCTGCCGGATACCGCGAAATGGCTGCCGCCGAGAGAAATATTCGCCTGTCGCGGGGCGAGATCACCCCGCTCGGAGAAAAATGTCTCCGCCCGGCAGTCGAACACGCAAGACGCTATCCCCTCGTCAGGATCCGCATGGGCTGGAAGCCCAGTCCCTGCATGGTCCCTCATCAGACGGTCGAAAACGAGCCGGATATGTTCG
>JAGDAM010000329.1 GCA_017959485.1 Clostridia bacterium | reverse complement strand
CTGGATTCTCTTCCGGAAATATAACTGACGTTTTTTCTCTTGAATAATGCCATAACTATACCCCCGCACTCAGCGCTTCATTTTGGGATCGAACGCGTCGCGCAGACCGTCGCCGACGAAGTTGAAGGCAATGACCGCGAGACAGATGAGTATTCCGACGGGGACCCAGATGTAGACGTAGCTCTTCATGGCCTCTATGGAGGACACGGAGTTGATTATGTTGCCCCAGGTGGCGAGCGGGTGCTTGACGCCGAGACCGAGGTAGGAGAGGGTGGACTCAAGCAGTATGACGCTGCCGAGACCCATCGTCATCGAAACGATGAGCTGAGGCATGACGTTCGGAACGAGGTGTTTGTAGATTCTTCTGTTGGTCTTGAGTCCGGTTGCCTCGGCGGCGATCATGAACTCCTGCTCGCGAAGCGACAGAATCTGGCCTCTGACGAGACGTGCGATACCCGACCAGCCGAGTATACCGAGCATGGCCATCATCCACATAAGGCGCTCGTAGGGAGGCACCTTAAGCTTGTCGAAGACCGACGCGATGATGATCATGATAGGCATCGTCGGGATGCAGTAGAAGATATCGACGAGACGCATGATGAGCGTGTCGACCCAGCCCCCGAAGAAGCCGGCGATACCGCCCATGATAACGCCGAGTATCGTCTCAAGGAAGACGACGACGAAGCCGACGATAAGCGAGATGCGTCCGCCGTACATGATACGGGCAAAGACGTCGTATCCGTCGCCGTCGGTCCCGAGGATATGCTGGACAGAGGGAGGCGAATACATGTCATAAAGCTCTTTGCGGACCTGATAGCTGGCGTAGTATCTGACCTCTCCCGAAACTTCCTTGCGGTTGACGGTCAGCTCCTCGCTCTCCAGCTTCTGGTTTCCGTTTTCGTCATAGACGTACTGCTTTGTCTCAACGTCGAGCTGCGGAACGTCGAAAACGAAGGTTTTGGTCCGCAGGCCCTGCGCGTCCATTTCAGCCACGACCGCGGCGAAGGCGGTCTTGAAGGATTCACCCAGACTGTCCTTTCCGCTGATGTCGCGAATCGAGTAGGACATAATCTGAACGAGTTCTTTTCCGGAGGCGTCTTTGATCAGCGAACGGTCGCCACTGTCGGTTATTACGTAATCCTTACCGTCCAGCGTGAAGGCGTTGTCCTTGTGATAGTGAAGAAGGGCTTCGGCGGTAAAGGCGGGTTCCATCACGAATTCGGGATCGAGGACGTCGAATGTCAGCTTGGAGGCGACGATGGCGTCTATTTCCTTCCCTGCCGGATAATCGGCGAGAATGCCGGCCTCGGTCTTCGATTTCTTGTTGACGTGATAGGTGATTCCGCCGTACTCCACCGTCTTTTCGCCGGAGGAGAGAGCGCTCTTTATGAGCGCGTCGAGTTCGGCCGCGGGCTCGCCGCGTTTGACGCTGGCGCTGATTGCGTCGTAAACGTAAACCTCGGCGCTCTTTATTTTCAGCATAAAGGTCGCGTCGGTATCTTTGGTTATGATGAAGGTTGCGCCGCCGCGCTCGACTTCCTTTGAATCGACTCCGTCACTCAGAAGTTCCTTGATGAAGGAGTCGACGTAGTTCTTTACGTCTTCGGCCGCGGCGTTCTCAACAAGTATATACTTGTTATAGGAGCTCGGTACGCCGCAGACGGCGTATTCGAGATCGAGCTCACGAACCGCGGTGAACTTGTCAAGCTGCCCGTAGGGATAGAAGATCGGGCCCACAAAGGACATAAGGAAAAGCGAGATCAGGAGCACCATACCGACTATCGCGAGCTTGTTCCGGAAGAAACGCTTCGCGACGAGGCGGGCGGGGCTCAGGACCTTGACGCGCGACGCGTCGTCAAGGGCGAGCGGCTCGTCGGAAGCCCTGTGCGCCGACTGCGCCTCGATAGCTTCCTTGGCCTTCAGCTTTTCGTTAAGTAAATTGGTTTTTCCGTTATTCGCCATAACCGTCACCTCAATTTACTCTGACTCGCGGGTCGACCACCGCGTACAGGATGTCGGCGATGAGGTTGCCGAGCAGCGTCAGGACCGACATCAGGGCAAGATAGAACATCGTGAACGGAATATCTCCGCCGATCATCGAGTTATAGGATACGTATCCGATTCCCTCGATCGAGAAGAGGGTTTCGGTGATAAGCGCTCCCGAAAACAGTCCGGGAAGAGTGCCGCCGAGCAGCGTCACGACCGGGATCAGGGTGTTTCTGAAAGCGTGGTAGCCGATGACCTTGCTCTCGGGAAGTCCCTTCGCCCTCGCGGTGCGGATATAGTCGGCGTTGAGGACTTCGAGCATGTTCGTCCTCGTATATCTCATCAGTCCTCCGATGCTGACGAAAATAAGCGTCAGCGAGGGCAGGACAAAGTGTTTGGCAAGATCAAAAAAGGCTTCCCACCTCGTGGCGTTGGCGGCGATAAAGAACTTGCTGTGCATACCGCCGATATCGAACCACCCGAGGTTGATTGCGAAAACAAGTTTCAGCACCGTCGCTATAAAGAAGGTCGGAAGCGATATTCCGATCAGCGAAACGACGGTCACCGTATAGTCTGTAACGCTGTACTGCTTTTTGGCGGCAACGACGCCGAGCGGTATAGCGATAATGATCTCAAATACAAAAGAGACAAGTCCGAGTGCGAAACTGTTCCAGATGCACGCGGCAAACTTGTCGGTGCAGGGCATATTCCATTTCCAGCTGTCGCCGAAATCGCCCTTGAGAGCGTTGCCGAGCCATGTGAAGTAGCCGGCGACCACGCCCTTGTTCATTCCGTACTGCTCGTTAAGCTGAGCCAGCCATTCCTGATAGTTCTTTCCTCCCATTTTCGAGGTCGCCGCGGCGAGCTCGCGCGCGGTCGTCTCAACGTAGCTTGAGGGAAGATTGTATATCAGCGTGTAGATCAGAAACATCGCGAAGAAGAAGATCACTACACAGAGGAGCAGCCTTTTGACTATGAATTTTCCCATAACGGACTCCTTAAATGAGACCCGGCAAGCACGCACAGCGCACGTGCTTGCCGGGTCCGTTAGAGATTATAACAGATTAGTCAGACTGTCGATCAGTTCATCTCAAGGAGTTCAATGTCATTCATCCAGCCCCAGAAGGTTGTGATATCCGGGGTGACGGTGGCCATGTTGACTCTCTCGGTGCTGAAGATGATAGCGTTCTGTCTCTGGTAGGTCGGGATTTCGACGCCCCAGTCAAGGATGATGTCGAGGCACTC
Organism: Clostridia bacterium; assembly: GCA_017959485.1. The sequence goes on along the minus strand of JAGDAM010000329.1, from coordinate 10,698 downwards.
TTTGTAAACAGACTTTCTGTAGTCGTGGTCGGCAGACTCTCTGGCGGCCATGATCTTCTGGTCAAGGGCGTTGTCCTGAATTCTGTAGTGGTTCGAACCGGTGGATCCTTCGAGACCGACAACGTTCTGGCTGTAGTAAACCTGATACATATCGGGGTCGACGGAAGCGCCCCAGGCGGCGGTCCAGAAGTTCTGGGTTCCGGCGTCAAGAGCATCCCAGAGGATGTTCGAGTTGGCGGGGTCGTTAATGGTCAGGGTGATGCCGATGGTCTCGAGCTGGGCCTTGGTATCGGTGAGGACACCGTAAGCGGGGTGATCGCCTACACCGTCGCCGGGAACGATCACTTCATATTCCATCTGAGCACCGTTGGGAGCGGCGGTGAATTTCTTCGCTGCTTCGTCCCAGGTGTAGCCGGCCTTCTTGAAGAAGCCGATGGCGGCTTCGAGGGCGGCGGCCTTCTTCTCGTCTTCGCTCATGTTGGCGGTATAGATGTCTTTACCGTCAACATCCTTGGAGTAGGCAATGGCGTATCCGGCGTCGTTCGGCTTCGGAGCGGCCCAGGAGGTGTTGGAGATCGGGTACTGAATGATGGAAGCTCTCTCTCCGTAGTAGGAGAAGACGTTCTTGTCTCTGTTCACGGCAAACAGGGTGGCGAAAGCCTTGCGGAGAGCCTTGGACTCTGCGCTGTCGGGCTTGCCGTCTACGCTGACGGTGGTGGCGTTGGCGCCGATGTAGCCGTAGCCGAGGTTGTCAACGGTGCTGGTGGTAACGATGTTACCGGTGATCTGGCCGTTGGAGTTGGCCTTCTTGATGTTTTCAACAGCGGTGTTGTTGAAGGACGGATCGGTTACGTCGAAGAGTCCGGAAGTAACGCCCGGAACCTTGTCGGCGTCGCCGGTTTCCTGGAATTTGATGTAGGTGATCTTGGGAGCGCCCTTGAAGTATCTGTCGTTCTTCTCGAAGGTTACGACGCCGTTCTCATAAGAAACGAACTTGTAGGGGCCGGCACCCATCGGGTTGGAGGTCTTCGACTTTACGCCGGAAAGATCGCCCTTGGTGAATCCGAACTTGTTGGCGGCAATGTCAAACTGAGCCTCATCGCCGTAGTAGTGGAGCGGAGCGACGGTGATGCCGAGCTGGTAAATAGCGGTGGCATCGAACTTGGTCATCTTGACGGTGATCTCGTAATCGTTCACCTTCTTGATGCCCGAGATGTTGGCAGCGGTTTCGCCGATAACGACACCGGCCTGGAACTCGGCGCTGGAAGCGACGGTGAAGTCAAGACGGGTGGAACCGGCGGACTCGGTCGACTCGGCGGCTTCAACGGTCGGATAGGCAGCAACTATAGCGTTCCAGAAATCCTGAGCGGTAGCGTTCTCGGCAAGATCCTTGAAGCCCCAGGTTGCGGCGCACTGAGCTACCGTGTCGGTAGCGGCGTTGTATCCCTTGGACTTGCAGTAGTCAACGATTTCCTGAGCGAAATCGGCTCCCGCCTTGTTGTCGTAGTAGTCCCAGAAAGCGTTGTACTGGGCCTCGGTGTACTTGTCGTTGGCCTTGTAGCCATCCTTACCGTCGGCGAAGATAACTTTTCCGCGGGCATCCATTCCGGCGAGGTAGGCCTCCATTCCTTCGATCGGCAGAGCGCTGAAGGAAGAGGATCCGTCGTAGGTCGGGTCGGAAAGGACGTACATGGAGAAGAGAACGTCGTTGGCGGTCATCTTCTTGCCGTCGCTGAAGGTAACGCCCTTCTTGAGGACGATCTTGTAGTCGACGGTCTTGTCGGCGTTGATGGTCTCGGTTACGTCGGCGATACCGGTGTAGGTGTACTCGGTGCCGTTGTAGGTTCTCTTCTCGCCCTTGATACCGTTGTAGACGATGTTGCCTTCACGGTCGGTGGAGAGGAGGCCGAGCTGAGTCATGCCGGCGACGTCCTGGTCATAGGCGGTTGTTGCGAAGAAGGGGCTGAATTTGCCCGAGAAGTTCGAATAACCGACGACCAGAGTGTCTTTTCCCTTATACTTGGCGCCGCAGGAAGCGATCGCGGAAGCGACCATGACGAGCACCAGCACAAGAGCAAGGATTCTAATCACCTTTTTCATTGAGTGTGTTCCTCCAAAAAAATATGTTTTTTTAGTTGATTAGTTTGCGCTTTTTCGAAGATACTTCGCGAAATCGGGCAACACAAACAAAGCCCGCCTTCGCGGAGTAAATGATATTTTACACAAAAAATAAAGATTTGTCAAGACAAAAATTCAAAAACAGCTGATTTTGACGAAAAAAAACACGAAAACGGCCCGTTTTTGAATTTCGGCTTCGGCCCGGCGTGCAGATCCGAAAACTCAATCTCCCGCGGGAGCGTCCTTCCTCTCCTCCATTGCCACGCTCTTCCTGTTTGAAAAGGCGACGATGAAGGAAACGAAGGTCAGAACGGCGGACGCGATGAAAAAAACCGAGTTGAGTGTGAGCGGCCTCTCTTCGATACCCGTGAGTTTCAGAACGGCGGATACGGCGATTCCGGCGAGAGCCGCTCCCGAAAAGAGCATTCCGAGAAAGGAGCACTTCGCGATCCGGTCCCCGGTGTGATCCTTCTTCTCTCGTGTGTATCCCCCGGTGAAGGCGAACGCCGAATTGACTCCGAAAAACAGGTACATCAGCGGGAAGACGCACACGAAAAACGGAACGATCGTATAATACTGGGAAGCGAATCCTCGGTTATCGTAGAACAGAAGGCCGCAGAGCATGAAAACGGCCGCGGCGGCCGCCGAGAGGAGGATCGCAATCCTCCCCCGGCGCACCTCGTCCCCGGACGCCGAAAACACGTAGTATCTGCCGACGTATACCGCCGTCGTTACCTGTCTTCCCTTTTCGTCCACCGTGTTTTCAAGCCGGTAGTCCTTAGTGTATTTTCCGCCGAGCATTCCGCGTGTTCTCCTTGATTATTCTTCTTTTCTCTTCTTCCGGGTCAGCGCGGCGGCCGTGACGGCGACCGCGGAGGCGATACCCGCGGCAGACGAGCCGCAGCCCTTCTTTGTCTGTCCGGCGCCGGTGGTCTCGGCTCCGGCGGAAGAAGTGCCGTCCGAAACCTCAGACGTCGTGTCAGGACCCTGACCGGCGGTCTCCGCGGCTGTCGTGACCTCTGCGGTCGTCTCCTCTTCGGCTCCGGCTCCCGCCTTCCATCCGAGCTTCTTCTCTATCGCTTCGGTGATCTGCTTTGCCGAATCGGCATATCCCGAGGCGAGCGGATGGCCGAGCGCCATATACTTCGATCTGAGCGTCGCGAACCGGATAAACTCGATGTTGCCGTCTCCGGCGTCGGTGAGATCCTTTACCGCCCCCGACATCTCCTGATACAGGGTCTGTGTCGTGAGTCCGTATCCGACGATGATAAAGGCGTCGGGATTCAGGGCTCTGACCTCGCGCAGATATTCGGTGAATTTTTCGCGGAAGGTATTCGCGGGAACCGAAGCGGACGCGTCGTTGGTCCCTATATTGATGACGATGACGTCGGGTTTGCGGCCGAAGGAATAATCGACGCCCGGATTGTTATATCCGTCGAGCGTTTTGTAGAGCACCGGGATGAGCAGTTCGGTCGAGCCGCCGTAGTTGTTTACGACGCCGCGTCCCGATACCGCTATTACGTCGTAGTCGGCGCCGAACGCCTCGGCGACGGTGCGGGCGTAGGTCTCGGTGCAGTCTTCACCGGCGGTGGACCAGGAAGTGTTGCCGACGACGTCTGCGATCGAGGCATACCCGCCGGTCAGGGAGTCGCCGACGAATTCGATCAGACGGGAAGGCGCCGAAGGCGCGGCCGCCTTTTCACCGTCCGCGATCCAGAGACCGGCGAGACCCGCGGTCGAGGAGCGGGAGTTGGTTCGCTTGACTACTCTGACCGTATGCGTCGCCGCGGGATCGAGTCCCGACGCGAGAACGACGTCCTGGGTATCGGCGGTCAGTTCGACGCTGCGTCCCTCTCCGCCGTCAACGTATATTTTAATGAAGGCGTTGTTCCCGGTTCCCGGGGCGTTCGATCTGATCCTTGCCGACGCGCCGCTTCCCCTGAAGCTGAACTCAAATCCGGACGCGCACCAGTTGAACCATACGGCACCCGATTTGGCGTAGGTGCGTCCGAAAAATCTGATTTCGTTTCCGTCGATCGGATAGACGTATTTTTCTTCGGCGGGGAGCTTTTCGTCCGCCTCTTTCGGAAGGTAGGTGTTGTTTCTGATCACGAATTCAACGTTCTCCGTGTTCGCGGATCTTGCGATTGCGATACTTTCATCCGATCTCCCCGCGGAGTTTGCGGAAAAGACGCAGTCCTCGACGGTCGCGGTGACCTTCGTTCTTTTTGCGATCTGTGAATTGAAAGGCATTCCGGCGGAGCCGGTCGTAAGATCGAGATTAATGACAGGCGAGACCTTCTGACAGAGGCGGCAGTCCTTAATGAGGATCTCTGCGGGATCGGTCGTGCCCGTCCCGGCGAGAGTCACCGCCTGCATAAGTTTGCCGTTGCTCTCGGAGTCGACGTATACGCCGCTGACCGTCAGCGTGTCGCAGGTGGTGTGGATCAGCGTCGCGTCCTTCAGCCCCTCGACGCGGATATTTTCGAGAGTCAGGTATCTGCGGTAGTTGTTGGTCGTTTTGTCGGGGTAGTAGGACATCGAGTAGAAAGGACCGTTGTTCTTGGTGGTATATCCGTAAACGTAAATATTCTTAATCACGAGTGTGATCTTTCCGGTCCCGCCGTAGTTGGAGCGGAACATTCCGGCGCCGCTGACGGCGAGCCCGTCGACGGTGATCGCGTCGCAGTCGTAGACGGCGTTCTGCCCGGCGTTGACACCCATGTGCCAGCTGGTGGTCAGAACCGCCTCGCCGGTCCCTCTTTCGGGATTCAGCGTCCAGTCGTCCTCGACCGAGGCGCCGCGGAGGTTGGGATCGATGCCCGCCTTCGGGCCTTTAATCGTAACGTTCTTTTTGAAGGTGACGCCTTCGGAATAGTTTCCCGGAGCAAGCCAGATCTCGCCTCCGACCGGGCACGCATCCGCGGCGGCGCTCACCGTAGCGAAAGCGTTTTTACCGACCTCGGCGGTATATTTTTCGCCGAGGAAGGTGAACTCGGTATTTCCGGACGAGAGCGTCTGATCCACCCAGACGACGCCGTCGGGAAGCTGTTTTGCATCCTCCGCCGACACCGTGAGCGAGAACGCGGGCGAAAGAGACGCCGCGGCAATGACGAGGGCCGCGAAAAGCGAGATAACTCTTTTCATTGGTTTATTTTCCTTTCTTAAGACAGTACCGCAACGGCGATGTTGCAGAAGAGGATGAGTGACAGGGCGTCGACTATAGTCGTTATGAAGGGGCTCGCGACGACCGCGGGATCCAGGCGGAGCTTTTTCGCGAGCAGCGGCATCGTTCCGCCGACGATCTTGGCTATGACGATTGTGACGAACATGGCTCCCGACACGACCGCCGAAAGGACCGCGGTGTACTCAAATCCGAACAGAAGCCGGTCGATCAGCTGCAGCTTGGCGAAGCAGGCGAGCGAAACGCAGGCGGCGAGCATAACCGAAACCCTGATTTCCTTCCAGATGACGCGCAGAAAATCGCGCGGGGCGATCTCGCTGACGGCGAGCGAACGGATGACTGTGACCGACGCCTGGCTTCCGGCGTTTCCGCCGGTGTCCATCAGCATAGGCACGCATGCGAAAAGCAGCGTGCTGAGGGCGTTGAGCGTCGACTCGTAGGTGTTAATGATGAGTCCGGTGAAAGTCGCCGAGACCATCATCAGAAGCAGCCAGGGTATGCGGCTCTTCCAGATTGAAAAGACGCTTTGAGAAAGGTAGGGCTTGTCGGAAGGCGTGACGGCGGCCATCTTCGCGATGTCCTCGTCGGTCTCCTTCCTGATGACGTCGATGACGTCGTCGACGGTGATTATCCCGACGATCCTGCCCTCTCTGTCCGTGACCGGAACGGCGCTCAGGTCGTATTTCGTTATGACGCCGGCGACCTCTTCCCTGTCGTCGTTCACGTTGACCGCGACGACGTGGGTCTCCATAAAGTCGGCAAGCACGGCGTCTTCAGGCTGCAAAAGCAGGTTTCTGACCGAAACGCAGCCGATTAGCTTCCTTGTCGGGTCGGTGACGTAGCAGTTGTAGACCGTCTCCTTGTCGACCGCCTCCCGGCGGATGCGTTCGAAGCACTGCCTGACCGTCCAGTCCTTCTTGAGACTGACGTACTCGACCGTCATTATCGTCCCGGCGCTGTTCTCCGGATAGCGGAGGATTTCGTTTATCATCTTCCGCGTCTCGGGGTCGGCCTGGTTAATTATCCTTTTAACCACGTTGGCGGGCATGTCCTCGATGACGTCGACGGCGTCGTCGAGGAAGAGCTCGTCCATAACTTCCTTTATCTCCGAGTCGGAGAAGGAATTGAGCAGAAACTCCTCGACCTCAGCCGGCATCTCAACGAAAACCTCGGCCGCAAGGTCGGTCGGAAGCAGCCGGAAGACTACCGGCAGCACCTTTCTGTCAAGTCCGGCGAAAAGTTCCGCTATATCCTGCGGAAACTCATCCTCAAGTTCCGCCCGCACCGAACGGAAATCTTTCTTTTCAATAAGCTCCGCTATCCTTTCGGCGGCGGCTTCAAAATCGTTTCTTATCATAGATCGTTGTCTTCCTGTGTGGATTTTCGCGAGGTCACTGCCGTTCGCAGAATGACTTCATCTCCGAGACGAGCTTTTCCGCCTCCCCGGCGCTCTCCGCCTCGGCGAAGATGCGGAGCAGCGGCTCGGTCCCCGAGAAGCGGCAGATAACGAAGCTGTCGTCGATGAAGGTTACCCTGCATCCGTCGTCGTACCTGGCGTCTTTTACTATCTTTCCTCCGAACGACGGAAGCCGCCGGTCGGCTATAAGCAGTTTTTCGATTCTTTCCCTGTCTTCGGGCAGAAAGCCGAAGTTGTCCTCCACCATGACGTGCGGGCCGAACTTCCCGGTCAGCGACGCGTAAAGCTCGCATGGAGTCTTCCCGGTCGCGGCTATCATCTCCACGAAGAGAGAGGCGGCGTAGATCGAATCCTTGCCGTTTATATGTCCCCGGACGGTCAGGCCGCCCGACGACTCTCCGCCGAGCACCGCTCCGACTTCGTCCATCTTTTCGGAAACGTATTTGAACCCGACCGGGACCTCGTAGCACTCCTCGCCGAAAGACTCGGCGATCCGGTCGAGCATATGCGTCGTGGCGATGTTGCGGACGACGGGCCCCTTCCAGCCGCGGTATTCGTGCAGATACCAGTAAAGCATCGAAAGAATCTGATTGGCCGAAAGGTATTCGCCGCTCGGATCGACGATTCCCACCCGGTCTCCGTCGCCGTCGACGGCTATGCCGAGATCGTATTTCTCGTCGGTCACCCGTCCACGCAGTTCGCGCAGCTGGGCAAAACCTGGAGCGGGATTGTTTCCTCCGAACCATGCGTCCTTGTTAGAGTTCATAAGGTCGACCGTGCAGCGCGCCGTACAGAGGACCGTCATCAGCGGAAAGGTTCCCGAGCCGTGCATCGAGTCGAAGAGGATTCTGACTCCTGCGTTCCGTATAACGTCCATATCGAGTTTGCCGATGATCGAATCAAGGAACCGGTTGAAAGGTGTCCTCGGGTATTCGATCATACCCGACGTCTCCGCCTCGCCGAAGGGCATCACCTTCGGGACGGCGGTCAAGATCAGTTCCTCTATCCGGCGTGTTACCGGCACGGGGGCGTCTCTCCCCTCTCTGACGATGATTTTTACGCCGTTGTAGGCCGGGGGGTTGTGGCTGGCGGTGACCTCCACTCCGAAGTCGAGTCCGAGGTCGGCTACCGTGAACATTACGAGCGGTGTCGGCGCGCTTCGCCTTATGAAAATCACCTTTATGCCGTTTCCGCAGAGGACCTCGGTTATCCACCTCGCGGCGTCGTCCGACAGAAACCGTCTGTCGTGGCCGATGCAGACCGGTTCGGAGGTTCCTCCCTGCTCCGCTATGTAGTCGCAAAGTCCCTGGGCGGCAAGACGCACGTTCTCTTTTGTGAAATCGTCTCCGATGAGGCCTCTCCAGCCGCCGGTGCCGAATTTTATCATCCGATCATCTCCCGTTCGCCCGCCGCTAAGACAATGCGGCAGCAATGAATTTTAATCCGGATTAACAATGACTCTTAATCCATATTAATTATATCACTTTAAAGAGCCCCTTGTCAATCGCGCGCGGGTCAATTGTCGACTTTTCCCGCCGGCTTATTGAACGTATATTTATAATGTGATATAATTGTATTATCAAAAACTTCGAAAAAAGAGGTATGCGATGTCACCGATACGGAAATTCACGGTGTCGCGCGACGACTCCGTTTACGAGGCCTGGCCCGATCTCGTACTGTCGGGAGAGCGGCTTATCTGCACCTTTACCGAGTGTACGCACCACCGAGACCGCAACCGCTCGAGAATCGTAATAACTCATTCGGACGACCGCGGCCGCACCTGGTCCCCGAAGCGTCCGATGACCGGATACGGCGACCGGGACTTTTATTTCAACAACAGCCGCCTCTCCGTCATGCCCGACGGGTCGCTCGTCTTCATCGTAGACCGCGTCGACGGTACCGGCAAATACGAGACGGGCGACGGGACCGTGCAGTATATTATGCGCGGGACGCCCGACGGGGAAAGCTGGTCGGACCCGGTGATACTGCCCTTCCCCGGGATCGTGCCCGACAAATACCGCGTGCTCAGCGACGGGCGGCATATTATAGTCAACCACACGAGAAACCCCGAAACCGGAAAACTCTTCGTCAGGATGATCGCGTCCGGTGACGGAGGCGTCTCCTGGTCGAAACCGGTGACCGTCGCCGACGACCCGCGGTACAACCTGTGCGAAGCGTCGATTCTCCCGATAGGGGAATCCGATCTCGTCTGTTTCATGCGGGAGAACTCGGGGCTCGGGATCGACTGCCTGAAGACGGTGTCGCACGACCTCGGACGGAGCTGGGGACCGGTCGAAAAGATGCCGATACCCGGATGCCACCGGCCGGTTTCGGGACACCTTTCCGACGGAAGAATCTTCCTCACCTACCGTTTCCTTCAGGGAGGCCGCGGCTGGATGGGAGACCGGACGCAGAACTTCTTTTCCGCGATCTTCGACGACGCGACGGCGCTCGAGAGCGAGAGAAAAAAGATGGCCGTGCGGATCATGCCGATAGACTACGACCGCTCGGTGCACAGCGACCTCGGTTACTCGGGCTGGGTCCAGTTCCCGGACGGAGAGATTTATATCGTAAACTATATCAACGACGACGCGCCGAAGGGGCAGATACGCGGATACAGTCTGCGCCCCGGGGACATGGTGTTCGGAGAATAAAAAAGCCGGAACACGCCGGCATAAAGAGGTATTTACAATGGAGAACACAGACCGTTTGCGCGGCGTTTTTACCGCGCTGCTCACGCCTTTTGACAAAAACGACCGGGTCGATCCCGAAGCTCTTTCCCGCCTCGTCGAATTCAACCTCAGGCAGGGCGTCAGCGGTTTCTACGTCAACGGAAGCACTGCCGAAGTCTTCATGCTGACCGACGAGGAACGTCTTCTCGTTTACAGAACCGTCGCTGAGGCGGCAGCGGGACGCGCCGCGCTCATCGCGCACGTCGGGACGATATCCACGGCGCAGTCGGTAAGATACGGCGAATACGCCGCCTCTCTCGGCTACGACGCGATATCCGCCGTCGCCCCCTTCTATTACAAATTCGGCTTCGCGCAGATAAAAGAGCATTATTTCACAATACAGAGAAGCGTCGGGCTGCCGATGATAGTTTACAACTTCCCGGGCAACTCGGGAGTGAATCTCACCGTCGAACAGATCGGCGAGTTTCTCTCGGACGACGGTTTCGCGGGGGTTAAACACACTTCGAACGACTATTTCGCCATGCAGACCTTCAAAGCCGCCTTCCCGGACAAGGTCATCTACAACGGATACGACGAGATGTTTCTCTGCGGCCTCGCGATGGGCGCCGACGGAGGCATCGGAAGCACCTACAACTTTATGGCCGACAAGTTCGTGCGGATGAGTGAAAAATTCTCCGCCGGAGACGTCGATGTCGCCCGCGACGAGCAGGCCTGCGCCAACCGGATCATCCGCTCGCTGATAAAGATCGGCGTCGCCGAGGGCGAAAAGGAGGTCCTCTGCCAAATGGGTATCGATATGGGCCGTGCGAGAGCCCCCTACCGCTCCCCCGACAGTGAAATGCGCCGCATAGTGGAAAAGGAAATACTCCCGCTCCTGACCGCCCGGTGAGAGAGGGATAGTATTACAGCGCATATCGACAATTGACACCGTATCACCGCGCCGGTAATAACGATAACCGCATAAACAAATCGGCGCTATCTCAAATAAAAACAACGCGTGCCTTTCCCGAATGGGCCGCCTCGGCTGCGCCGAGCCCGGGGCCGGCGTACGCCGGTGGATGATAAACGCGTTGCCTTCTCCGTCGGAGAAGGGGGACCGGCGAACGCCGGTGGATGAGGCGAAACGACGCTGCTTTGCCTTCCCCCGGGGGGAAGGTGTCGCCCGAACGGGCGACGGATGAGGGTTTCGAGATATTGGAGACCGCTGTTTCAACTGTTAACGAGTATTGAGGAACAGCAACGTTTCTGTCACCCTCACCCGGCCGCGTCCGCGGCCACCCGTGGCT
>JAGDAM010000328.1 GCA_017959485.1 Clostridia bacterium | reverse complement strand
TGGGCGGCGGTTGTTTTTCTCAACAAAAAACGAGCCGCTCTTTCGAACGGCTCGCTGCACAATGGCGCGCTGGAAGGGACTCGAACCCCCGGCCTTTTGGTTCGTAGCCAAACACTCTATCCAGCTGAGCTAACGGCGCATTTTGGCAACGCATATTATATCACTTTCGCGCAAGGTTGTCAACAAAAATCTTGCAAGAAAAATAAAACAGTGATAAAATAATAATGGATTGACTCAGTCATATTATATATAGCAATCGGAGTCACTTATGGAACTCACTTTTCTCGGCACCGGAGCCGCCGACTGGTCGCTCGCGAAAATCGAAGAGTACGGCTGGGGCAGACGCTTCTCTTCCGCGCTCGTGAACGCCGATCTGCTGATCGACCCGGGCCCTCATATCTACGATTTCGAAGAAAAACAGGGAACGCCCGGGATGTTCCGCGGCCTGAAAACATAATCGTCACTCACTCCCACGGCGATCATTTCAACGTCGGGACGGTACGCAGACTCGCCGCCGAATCGGAGGAAAGGATCACCCTCTACGGCGACGGAGGCGTTCTGCGCAAGCTTGAACGCGAAGGAGGCGCCGACGTCGACGCCGTAGAGCTGACTCCCTGCTCGGGTTTCGACGCGGGCGGATATTCGGTAATGCCCTGCCGCTCCAACCACGATCTCTTTTTCGCCGGCGAGCAGACGCTCAACTATATCGTCGCCGAAAAGGAAACCGGCCGCTCCTTCTTCTACGGAGCCGATTCGGGCTGGATCGTCTATGACACCTGGCTGCTCATCAAAAAGGCGCGTCCGAACGCTGTCATATTCGAGGCGACCGTAGGCACCGTCCGCGGAGACGACCGCGTGTTCGGCCACACGTCGATACCGATGATCGAGATCATGATCGAGACGATGCGAACCCAGCACGGCCCGGCGGACGACTGCAAATACTATACGACCCATATGGCGCGCACCCTTCACGGGACGCACGAGGAAACGGCGGCGGCTCTGGCTCCGCTCGGAATCACTCCGGCTTACGACGGAATGAAGGTCACCGTCTGAAAGGAAAGAAAAAATGGAAAAGAAAATCCGCGTAACGATCTGGAACGAATTCAGACACGAAAAAACCAACGAGAAGGCGGCCGCGATCTATCCGAACGGCCTTCACGCATGCATAGGAGAATACCTTGCCTCCTTCCCCGAAATTGAAGTGCGGCTCGCCGCGCTCGACGATCCCGACCAGGGACTCCCGGACGAGGTCCTCAACTCCACCGACGTCCTGATCTGGTGGGGACATATGGCTCACGGCGAGGTGAACGACGCCCTCGTGACGAAGATCCAGCGCCGCGTATATCTCGGCAAGATGGGCTTTATCGCGCTGCATTCCGCCCATCACTCCAAGCCCTTCCGGGCAATTATCGGAACGACCGGAAACCTTACCTGGGGCCGCGAGCAGAAGGAGATCATGTGGAACGTGCTCCCGACGCATCCGATAGCCGCCGGCATCCCCAAGAATTTCCTGATCGAAGAGGAGGAACTCTACACAGAGCCCTTCTTCATTCCGCAGCCGCACGAGCTGGTGTTCGGCAGCTGGTACGAGGACGGATACATCTTCCGCGCGGGAATGACCTTCATCCGCGACGCAGGCAGGATCTTCTACTTCCAGCCGGGACACGAGACCTGCCCCTCCTTCCACAATCCGTACGTGCTCCGGATAATCAAAAACGCGGTGTTCTGGACGGCTCCGTCGGGCGAACAGTATGAATACCGCGACGACTGCCCGCACGTCGTACACAATCTTGCCGAACGGATAGCCGCCGGAAAGGCGAAATCCAATATGATAAACCCGGCCTTTACGGAGGTCGGATATCCGGGGTAAAAAATGTACTGGGATTACTGGATAGTACTCGGGATAACCCTGCTGCTCTCGCTGTCCGCGAGCGCGTACGTTAAGTCCTCATACGCGAAATACGACAAGGTGATGACCTCCCGCGGGGTTACTTCGAACGATTTCGTGCGCCGCATGTTTTTCGACAACGACATAACCGACGTGACGGTCGCGCACGTTGCGGGAAATCTAACCGACAACTACAACAATTCTTCAAAGACGCTCAGTCTGTCCGACTCCACCGACGGAAAGGCGACGGTTGCCGCCGTCGGAGTCGCCGCCCACGAGGCGGGGCACGCGATACAGTACAAAAAGGACTACTTCCCCGTCCGTCTGCGCTCCGGTATGGCCGGAATCGTCAATATCGGCTCGTATCTCGGAATAATCCTCGCGGTTATCGGATCCCTCTTCGCGGGCGAGCTCGGCGAGACTCTGATACAGATCGGACTCCTTCTCTACTCGACCGTATTCCTTTTCACGGTCGTGACGCTGCCGGTCGAGATCAACGCCTCGCGCCGCGCGATATCCGCCGTCAGGTCCTCCGGATACTTCACCGAGGAGGAGACCGCGGGAATGAAGAAGGTATTGACCGCCGCCGCGCTTACCTACGTCGCCGCCATGGCGAGCGCCCTCTTAAACCTGCTCAGGATGATTTATATATTCGGCGGAAGAAGACGCAGCTAACTTTGGCTCGCAGCGCAGGCGCAAGCGCCTGCTGCTCGCTCGATATACGTGGCAGAGCTTCACGCTAACGCGAAGCTCTGCCACGTTGGATATATACCGCTCCGCGGTATTCGATATCTTATTTTCGCAAAACAACAAAAAACCGTTTGCCTGAAACGCCGCGCACCGGTTTTGTTTGACTTTTTTATAAAAAAATAGTATAATATTTATTCACTATTTTTGATTGTCTCGCAGACGGGAGGACAACACTCGCATGAACAATAAAGCTCTTATACGCAAGCTCGTTTTGACCGGAATACTGACCGCGATCGTCGTCGTGCTTCAGGTGTTCTCTGGCTACATTCGTTTCGGGCCGTTTTCGATAACCCTCGCCCTCGTTCCGATCATAGTCGGAGGGGCTCTTTGCGGACCGCTGTCCGGCGCCTTCCTCGGCCTCGTCTTCAGCGTCGTCGTTCTGATCAACGACTCCGCCGCTTTTCTCGCGGTCGATCCCTTCGGAACGGTGCTCACCGTTCTGCTCAAAGGAACCCTCGCCGGTCTCGCCTCGGCCCTTATATTCCGGCTGCTCTCTCTCGGCGCCCGCAAGCAGGACGGCAAGCAGAACCCCTGGATGAAGATGCTGAGAGTGCTGATCGCGGGCATCGCGTGCCCGATCGTCAACACCGGTATTTTTGTCGTCGGATGCCTGCTCTTCTTTATGCCTACCCTTGCCGGTTGGGCGGAAGCACTCGGATACAAAGACGCCGCCAGCTACCTTTTCACCGGCATGATCGGAATCAACTTCCTTGTCGAATTCGCGACGGTCACCCTGCTCAGCCCGGTGATCGTAAGAATAATAGATCTTGCCCCGGGATCGGATAACCGTGCCTGAAATGAACGCGCACCGTCCCGTTATAGGCATAACCTGCTCGATGAACGACCAGGCGTCCCGCCTGTACGCGAACAGGTCCTATTTCAACGCAATCTGGCGCTCGGGCGCACTGCCCGTTTTCCTTCCGTTTACCGACGGCGCCGAAGCCGCGCGCGAGTTTTTCCGCGCGCGGGCTTTCGACGCCTTTCTCTTTTCGGGCGGAGTCGACGTCGATCCGGCTCACTACGGCGAAAAGGTCACCGGAGACGGAGTCGAAATCTGCGAAAAGCGGGACGAGTTTGAACTGGAACTGGCTAAGATCCTCCTCTTCGAGTGCCCCGGACTGCCGGTGCTTGGAATCTGCCGCGGAGCGCAGCTGCTCAACGCAGCCGCCGGCGGAACGCTTTACCAGGATATTCCCGGACACCGCCAGGAGGAACCGGGAAGCGAGGGGCCTTTCGAGGCCGCGGTAACTGAAGATTCCGCGCTCTGCCGTATTACAGGCAAAACGCGGATAAGCATCAACAGCTTTCACCATCAGGCGGTAAAGGACGCCGCGCCGGGATTCGCGGTCACCGCCTTTTCGGAAGACGGTATTCCCGAGGCGATCGAGCCGGCGGCTCCGTCCGGTCGGTTCCTCCTCGCCGTTCAGTGGCATCCGGAACTCATGTATTCATCATCCTCCGACGCCCGGGCGATCTTCGACGCATTCGTCTCGGCGGCGTCCGCTGGCGCGCGGTAACGCGACAGGGGTAATTGTATGAAGATCACGTCAAATATCGATCTGCATATGCACACGACGGTCTCCGACGGCACCGACACGCCCGAGGAGATCCTGTCCCGCGTTACGGAAGCGGGGATAGAAGTTTTCGCGGTCACCGACCACGACGCGGTCAAAGCCGGATCTGTGATCAAAAAACTTGCCGCGGAAACTCCCGGAGCTCCTCTGTTCATCCCGGGAGTCGAGTTTTCCTGCCGTGACGAGGCGGGAAAATATCATATTCTCGGATACGGTTTCGATCCCGACGGACCGGAGATCGCCGTCACCGTTGACGCGGGACACAGTCTCCGGATGGAGAAGGTGTACGCGAGGATCGAGTTTCTCAGGACCGAATTCGGCTTTGAATTTCCGGAGGACGAGATCGACAAGCTGCTCGCGCTCGACAACCCGGGAAAGCCGCATATCGGAAACCTTATGGTAAAATACGGATACGCCGAAAGCCGCGGCGACGCGATCGACCGCTTCCTGAACCGCCAGAGTTTCAGTGAAAAGCACCTGAGGCCGGAGCAGGCGATCCGCGGCATACTCGACGCGGGCGGCATTCCCGTGCTCGCGCACCCCTTCTACGGAAGCGGAGACGAGCTTGTCATGGGCAAAGAGATGGAAGAGCGTCTGACCCGCCTTAAAGAATACGGTCTGTGCGGAATCGAAGCATACTATTCCGGCTTTTCGCCGAAACTCATCCGCGCCGCGATCGACCTCGCCGAACGCTTTTCACTGCTCGTAACGGCGGGAAGCGACTATCACGGCGCCAACAAGCCGATCGAACTCGGCGACACCGGCCTCGACCGCGGCGGCGAGCCGCCCAGCGCGCTCGCGGCTTTTCTGGAAGAAATTCAAAAATAACGGCTGTAGACAATACCCCATAAAAACCGTCCGGGCCCGCGCAAAAAGCGCGGCCCGGACGGTTTTATGGAACTGCGGTATTGCCTGTATGCCTCAGAGACCCGCGACCGCGGAACGCAGCAGCTCATAGAACCGTCCGACCGACGCAACGTTCAGCCGCTCGTTGACCGAGTGAATATCGCTCATGTCAGGCCCGATTGAAACGCAGTCAAGGCCCGGGATCTTTCCGCAGAATATTCCGCATTCAAGGCCGCCGTGAGTCGCAAACACGACGGCTTCTTTGCCGCTGATCCGGAAATACGCGTCCTTAACCGAAGCCAGCAGCTCGGAATCGCTCCTGTACCGCCACGCGGGGTAATTGCCTCTGATTTTCACGGTGCCTCCGAAGACGTCCTCAATCAGAGCGCGGACCCGGCGGAAGACCGACTGTTTCCGGTTTTCGGAAGAAGAGCGGATGAAAGTAGTAAATCCGAACCGGCTTCCGTCGAGTTTTGCGATGCCGGTGCTCAGCGAGGTCTCGACGAGTCCCGGCAGTTCGATATTCATATTCATCACGCCGTTGGGCAGAAGCAAAAGAAGCGTCGCGGCGCGGAGAGTATCCGCGAAGGTAACGGCCGACGCGCAGGCGGAGGTTTTCTCCAAAGTGATCTCCAGCCCCGGCTCGGACGCGGCGTACTCGTCTTTCAGAGCGGACGCCGAAAGGCGGACGAGCTCTTCGGCGGTTTTCGCGAGTTCCCGAGGCACGGCGAACGTCGCAAGCGTTTCGGACGGGATAACGTTGTCGAAACCGCCGCCTTCGAAGGAGCAGAGCCGCGGCTTCGCCTCCGACGCCTCCCGGATAATCCTCGCGGCGATCAGATTGGAGTTGCCGCGCTCGCGATCGATTTCGGCTCCCGAGTGTCCGCCGAGCAGTCCTGAGACGCAAAGCCGGTAGAAAACGCTTTCCGCGGCCACTCTGCGGCGGTGAAGTTCAAGCCGGGAATCGAGATGAAGACCTCCGGCACAGCCGGCGGTGATCACGCCCTCGTCCTCCGAATCAAGATTAATAAGCCGCCTCCCGGCGAGCGCCGACACGTCCAGACCGGAAGCTCCGTACATACCGGTCTCCTCGTCGGTCGTCAGAAGCACTTCGAGCGGAGGATGTACGGCGTCGCCGTCGTCAAGCAGCGCAAGCGCGCAGGCGACGCCGATCATGTCGTCGGCGCCGAGAGAAGTTCCGTCCGCCCATACGTATTCTCCGTCGGTCACGAGTTTCACCGGCTCGCGCGACATGTCTACCGGGCGTTCGGGGTTCACCGCGCAGACCATATCAAGATGCGCCTGCAGTATCACCGGCGGACGGTCTTCGTATCCCGCGGAAGCCGGCTTTTTTATTATCACGTTGTTATATCCGTCCTGAACGTACTCAAGTCCGCGCTCGCGCGCGAAACCGACGCAGAGATCGCTTACCGCCTTCGTGTTTCCCGATCCGTGGGGGACCGACGACATAAGCTCGAATATCGAAAAAACTCTTTCTGGCACAAGGCCCTTTAAAACGTTACCCATTTTTTCCTCCGTTGAGAACAGTCGTTCCGCCATTATTCTACTCCATAAAGCGGAAATAGTCAAGGGCATCTTTCTTGCAATAAGATCTGTTTTGGTGTATAATAAAGTATCAATTATAAAGAAACGGTATAGTGATATGAAAAAATCCCTAAAAATGTTTCGTGCGGCGTTCGCCGCGCTGCTGATTGCTTCCTTCGCTGCGGTTTTTGCCTGTCCCGCGGCCGCGGAAGAATCGCGTCCGTCCGGCAAACCGGTCTCGAACGAGGCCGAGTTTCTCGCAATGGAACGCGGAGGCGAATACTATCTCGCGAACGATATCACGCTGACTAAATCCTATACCTCAATTTTCACCGGAACTCTCAACGGAAACGGTAAAACGATTACGCTCAAAACCGTCACCGCTTTCTCTGAATTCAACGGAACGGTCCGCGACCTGACCTTTGAAGGCGCCGTAACGACCAAGATGCACACCGGATCCCTGACCGCCTATACCGGAGGCATGACGGCGTACAACGTCGTCAACCGGGCTTCGATAACCTCGTCCGCGGCGGTCAGCGTCGGCGGCATAGTCGGCCGCACAAGACCTAACGCGAGGGCCGTCTTCGTCGGATGCCGCAACTACGGCAACCTTAAGATCACTGCAAAATCGGGAGACGCTCAGCTCGGAGGACTCATAGGAAGCGCTGATTCTCTCGAGGCATACGACTGCCTGAACTACGGAAGCTTGAGTGGCGCGTCCAACGGCGCCAACGTCGGAGGCATTTGCGGATATTCGGCCTTCACCGCCGGAGAGAACGACGTTTTTGTCTTCCGCTGCTCGAATTACGGCGAGATCTCAT
This sequence comes from Clostridia bacterium, assembly GCA_017959485.1. The sequence goes on along the minus strand of JAGDAM010000328.1, from coordinate 16,129 downwards.
CCGGATACAACGCCGGAGGATTGCTCTCGAGAGCCGGGGTCGCCTCCAATGCCGCGCCGCGCCTCTTCACCTTCATTCAGTGTGAAAATCAGGGCGCGGTTACCGGATGCAAATACGTCGGAGGCATCGCGGGATACGGATACGGATCCGATTCGCAGCGCTTCCGGCTCTTCCGGTGCCTTAACACCGGAACTGTCACCGGCGGAAGCTCCGACGGCGGATTCGTGTCGCACTTTTTCGCCTACTGCAACTCCGCCTACGGCGAGATACAGGGCTGCGTCGGCATAGGCGAGCTCAAACAGGGTTCGACCGGAACGGCATACACCTGCCTTTTCGGGGTTTCCTCCGCCAGAGGGCACGTCAGTATCGGAATCCGCGGCAATTTTATACTCGAAAAGAGCTGCAAATGGCTCACTTTCGCGCTTGACGGCACTTCAAACGGCGCAAGCCGGGTCCCGATCGAGCGCGGCGAAGAGTACGGAGCCCTTGAATTCGTAAAAGAGGAAGACGTCGCCACCGGCGCCCTGACAATGTATCTCAACCGGAAAACCGGATTCAACTATTTCTATCAGGATCTTGAAAACGGCGGCCTGCCCACCGTCCGTCCCGAGGCCGGATACGTCGTTTACGACCTCTCCGCCGAAGAAGACAAATATATCAACGGGACCGAGCCGCGTCTTCCCCTCCCCGAGGTGCTGACCCCGGCCGATCCGTACGCTCCCGCGGAGGAGCCGGAACCCGAGGTAACGCTGCCAGAGGACACCGGAGCCGCGGACGAATCCTCCGAAGCGGACCTGACTTCCGCGCCCGAAACCGCCGAAGAGACGGCAAGCGCGCCCGCGGGAGGCTGCGCGTCCTCACTGCCGTGCGCGGTGATGGCCGTGATTGCTTTTGCCTCGTGGGCCGCGTTAAGAAAGAGCAGAAATGAGTGAACAGGCTTCCCTTCCGCTTGAAGAACGCCTCGCGTTCGCGCGAAGCGCCGCCCGAAAAATCGCCGATGCCGGAGGCCGCGCCTACTACGTCGGCGGTTTCGTCCGCGACCGTGTAATGGGAACGCCGCCGGGACTTTCGCCCGACGTCGACATAGAAGTTCACGGCATCTCTCCCGAAACGCTGACCGGGCTGCTTGAAGGCACGGCGGTCGTGAAAAAGACGGGCGTAAGCTTCGGCATCTATACGGTGCACGGATACGGTATAGATATCGCCATGCCCCGCACCGAACGCGCGACCGGGAGGGGGCACCGCGATTTCGAGACCTTCGTCGATCCCTTTCTCGGCCCCGAAAAGGCCGCCCTCCGCCGCGATTTCACGGTCAACGCGATGATGGAGGACGTCCTGACCGGAGAGATACTCGATTTTTACGGCGGGCGTCGGGACGTCGAAAGAAAGGTCCTCCGGCACGTAAGCGACGAATCCTTCGCGGAAGACCCGCTGCGCGTTCTGCGCGCCGCGCAGTTTGCCGCGCGTTTCGGATTCACGGTCGACGAAAAAACCGCGGAGATTTGCTCGTCGATACCTCTCGATTCGCTCTCGTCCGAGCGTGTGGAGGGCGAAATGAAAAAAGCGCTCCTGATGAGCGCGTCGCCCTCGGTATTCTTCGAGTTTCTGCTGAAAATAGGTCAGACGGACGTCTGGTTCCCCGAGGTCGCGGCTCTCGCCGGAGTCGAACAGAATCCCGTCTTTCATCCTGAGGGAGACGTATTCCGGCATACCATGCTCGTTCTGAACGCAGCCGCGTCGCTGCGGGAGAAAGCGGGACACCGGTATCCGTTTATGCTTTCCGCGCTCTGCCACGATTTCGGAAAACCCGCGACCACCTTCAAAAGAGACGGAGTCATACACTCGTACGGACACGAGGAGGCCGGAGTCGAAACGGCGGGCCGGTTTCTTTCGAGGGGCGTGGGAGACAAAAAAACCGCGCATTACGTAAAGAACATGGTGCTGCTGCATATGAAACCGAACGCGCTCGCCTTCGCGGAGGCGTCGGTCAAATCGACGAACAAAATGTTCGACCGGTCGGTCGATCCGGAGGATCTCTTACTCCTTGCGGAAGCCGACAGCCGCGGCATAATCAAAAACTCCGAATACGTAGACGTCTCCCCCTGGCTCCGCGAACGGCTCGCAATTTATAAAAAGATCACGTCCGGACCGTGGATCGGCGGAGCCGATCTCGCGGAGGCGGGCTTCGAACCCGGGCCGGATTATTCGGAAATCCTCGAATACGCTCACAAGCTGCGGCTCGCGGGAATCAACCGCGACGCCGCGCTGAAACAGACGCTGGCTTACGCGAGAAAACTCAGAAATAAATAATCAGCTTCGAAAGATTAAGGCAAAACGGGTAATCGCTATGAAAAAGACTCTGTTATCTGTTTTTTCAGTTATCATCTGCTACACGCTGCTAATCACGGGATGCGGCAAAATTCTTCCCGTCAGTACCGAGCCCGGCACCACGAAAGCCGCTGCCCCGACGACCGAACCCGGGACCTCAGACGTCACGTATCTGGACGTCCCGACCGGTACGATAAACCCGGACGAGACAGGCGCGGAACCCGAGACCTCAGAGGCGTCTCCCGACGCCACGACCGAGGCCGAGCCCGCAACCGAGCCGAACACCGACGACAGCACTTATCTCGACGTTCCGACCGGTACTTTCCCGGCAGATGAGACGTCCTCCACCGAACCGGAACCGCAAACTCTGACAGTCACGGTAACAAATACCGGCGGGCGCCCTGAGAGCGAATGCTGGAGCTGCGACGATTCTCTCGGCCGTTACAGTTTTTATCACGCCTGCACCGTAACGGTTTCGGGCTCCGGAAAGAACATACTGTTCTACGTGAACGCCTATAACGAAGAAATAACCTTCGTTTTGGAAGACGCGACCGTGGAAAACACCGGCATGAGCGTCTTCAGTTTTGACAACGCGACGCTTGTTACCGTCCGCCTCGGCGGCGCCTCCGGATCGTCGCTCAAGTCCGACTACCCGATAGTTTCCTCGGGAGTCGACGTTAAATTCTCGTCGGAAGAAACCGGCAAGGCCTTGAAGCTGTCATCGGGCGACTCGTGTGTATTCGCGGAAAACATTGAGTTCAACGGCATTTCATGCGAGATAGAATCACCCGGGAGAGGCGTTTACGCGCGCGGCAATCTCAAAATCATCGACAGCCGTGTCACGGTCAAATCAAATGTGACAGCCGTCGAATGCAATGAGCTCAAGAGCTCCGGTTCATCGGCGATAGACCTGACGGGGTCCGACGGAATCCGCGCTCATGAAAACGTTTCAATCAATTCAACCGATCTGAAAATCGTCGCGGACTCACAGTGCGTCGACGGAGACAAAGGCATAATTATCTCCGGAAACACGCTCGATCTTCTCTCGAAAAACGGAAACTGCCTGACGGCGCGAACGACCGACGGAGTTCCCGGACAGATGACAATCTCCTCAAAAGACGCGCGCTTCTCGGCGCCCGAAGGCATTGTCTTCTCGGCTGAAGGCGTCGTCAGCGTCAACAGCGGAAAAATCACCGTACGCGACACGGCGACGCTCGTCAGGTGCTCTATTTTCAACGTTCCCTCGACGCTCCTCGACGTCGAGGCGCGTCTGGCGTTCGGCTGTGAGAACGCGGTGATCGGCGGCGTCAGCGGCACGCCTAACCGATTCAAGGTCGACCGCATTGTCGAGAACGAAAGCAATCACCTCTCACTGACAAAAGAGTATTCGGTCTTTACGGTAAAGGACGATACCGTATCCCTCAAACCCGACTCCACGCGCGGAAATGTCATTATCATAGGCCGGGCGAACGTCAGTATCTACGGCTCCAACGCGGTCGTGTTCGGAAGCTTTGAAGGAGAAGAAAAAACCAACCGGACTTCAACCTTCACGGTCAAGCCCGGTGAATATAAGCTGTATAACGTCAGTGATATGAATACCCCGCTCGCCTCCTTCACGGTTGACGGGGAGTACGCCGGTCTTACGATAGCGGGCGTCCGCCTATATTACGGCGACTCTTATATCCTCGACGGGCCGTCCAAAGTCGAGTGGACGCAGTCGGACAACAGGCTGTTTATTCCGTAACGCCCTCCCCTTTTCTCACGGCGCGGGACGGACAGAACTTACACGAAAAGCCTGTCAGGATCGATTTCTCCGACCGATTCCAAACCGAGCGGGATACCGTCGGGCTTGCTCTTCCCTATCGCGCAGCATACGAATCCGGCTTCGCGCGCCGCGGCAATTGCCGCGGCGGCGTCGTCGAAGAGCACGCATTCGCCCGGCAGAAGCCCGGTTTTTTCGCAAAAATGCCGGAAAAACTCCGGATCGGATTTGGACATCCCCACCTCGTCTACCGCGAAGACTTCCTCAAAAAAGCCGTCGACGCCGTTGTTGCGAAGGCAGGGCAGATACATTTTTTCGGTAAGAGCCGTGGCGATGAAGAGCCGGATGCCGAGCGAGCGAAGCTCTTCCAGCTTTTCTTTCGCGCCGGGAAACAGTTCGATGCGGTGAGCGTATTCGTCGTCGGCCATCGCACTCCATTCGGCCATCAGATCCTCAGGCGTGTCGGGCAACCCGAACCTTTTGACGGTATATTCGGCGGTCCCCCTAAACCCCAGAGCGCAGATGCTTTCCGCGTAATCGGCCGGGACCTCTATGCCTCTTTTCGACAGAAACGACTCGTCAATCCGGCTCCAGACTCCCATCGAGTCGATGAGCGTCCCGTCCATATCGAATATCGCCGCTTTGCAGTTCATTTTTCTCCGTCCCGCGGCTTCCGCCGCCTCCTTGGTCGTTCTTTCACGCTCCGCGTCCGTCTCGGGTCCGTCGGCAAAACCGCCGACTCTGTCGGTCAGCGCCCGGCCCGAAAGCGTCGCGCTGCCCTCGAACCAGACGTCGTCGTACCCGGTTTTCAGCCTTCCGCCGGCCCGCTGCGCGATTCTTCGAACCCAGAATCTCGAAACCGACGGCAGGCACACAGTCAGCGGCATAAACGGCCCGAGCCAGATATTTTGTATAGTATGCCCGTGCTCGTGATCGAGCAGACGGCGGGATCCCGCCGCGTCCGCCACAAAGAAAAGTCCCATATCGAGACCCCAGTCTACCTTTTTGTCAAAGCAGAAGTCCCAGCCGTATCTTTTCGGCCTCTTTCCGGCAAGAAAAAGCAAACCCGCGGCGGCGCATCCCGCAAGAACGACCGGAAGCCCCCAGGTGAACGACAAAAAATAAAAGACCGCCCGGCTGCGCGGCGCGCGGAATTTGAACTTTTTTCTTTTCCAGGCGGCAGCGAGCGCCAGATGCAGAACCGCGCAGGCCGCGATATACGCCAGGGCTACAATCAGGGTAACGTCCATCGAAAAACCGGTCTGAAATCCGAAACCCGCCCGGCGGGTCCGGAGAATGATTTGATTTATTATATCATCCCCCGGCGCAGGCTGTCAAGCTTTTTCGGGCAGGCGGCGACGCGCTTCTCTCCCGGTTAACATTCGTAAAATTCACGGATTTTCACCCGAAAAAACAAATCTGCAATAAATCAGCTGATATTAATCACAGGAGACAGCTCATTATGAAAAAAATCACTGTAATCGCCGTGATCATGGCGCTGTTGTTTACTTTCTCGGCCTGCGCCGGCTTCACCGTCGAACCGGCCGCCGCCACCTCGGGAACCGAGGAGACCGAAGGCGGCGACGATACCGGCGATATGTCCTGGGAACTGAGCGACGACGGCGTTCTCGAGATCTCCGGCAGCGGAACGGTATCCGCCGTTCCGGTGGACAAGACCGCGGTTAAGAAAATCGTCATCGGAGACGGATTCGACAAAATCGACGCCGGCGCTTTCGCGGGAATGAGCGAAGCGGTAAAAGTCACTATCCCCGATTCGGTCAAAGAGATCGGCGAGGAGGCCTTCAAAGAGTGCAAAAAGATCGAGTCTCTCGAAATTCCCGACAGCGTCAAATCGATCGCCGACTCGGCCTTCGACGGCTGGGAGGACACCCAGAAGATAATAGCCGAATGGTACGAAGGCAACGTCGAACACTGGAAGGAATGGTTCAATTTCGACGGCGAATTCGGCGAGTATTATGAAAAAATCAAAAACGGCGAAGCCATTCCCGAAGAGGTGGAAGCGCATCTGTCCGCCTGGTGGGCTCAGTGGAAGGATTCCGACTTCTGGAAGAATCTTCCTTCGGAAGAAGACGTTTCGCAAAAGGCCGACAGCTTCTTCGAATACTGGTCTGAATTCGGCAGCTATATGGCGTCCGAAGACGACGACGCCGAGCCGAAGTCCGGCTGGTGGGAGCAGATCAAGGGTCTGACAGATTACATTGTCGACAAGAGCAAAGACGCCGCGGTTGAGATTCCCCAGGGAATCAGCGACATCATCGAAGCTCACAAAGACGAAATTGACGCGGCGATAAAGTTCATCCGGGAAGGCACCGCGGGCGCGTCCGAGAAAATGCAAAACGGGTCCGAATGGTTCAAGAACCTCTGGGACAGCTTCTTCGGAGACTAAAAAACAATCAAAGGATAACAGAATTATGCTTATGATCCTCAGCGGGGGCGGCGGATTCGCCAAAAACCCCGACGCCTACCGTCTCTTCGCCGACGCGTGCGACAAGACGCGTCCGGTGCTTTACGTCGCCCTCTCGCAGACGCCCGAAAACGCGCTCGGCCACTACCCTGCTTTCGTTTCTCTCGCCGCGTCGCTCGGGATCTTCTGCACCCGTCTCTGCCCGGACGCCGGATTTATAAAAAATATCGACGCGTCCGAATACGGCGGAATATTCGTCGATGGAGGCAACACCTTCCGTCTTCTCGCGTCGCTAAAAGAGCAGGGCGCCGACGCGAAGCTGCGCGAACTCGTCGTGGCGGGAGTGCCCTATCTCGGGACGAGCGCCGGCGCGATCATCGCGGGAGCCGATATCATGCCGATAATCTATATGGACGCAAACGCCGTCTGTCTTGAAGACACGCGCGGCCTCGATATGATCGGCGGCTGGTCGACTGTCGCTCACTACGGCGACTCGAAGAGCGATTTTGTGAACGCCGAAAGAAACGCCGCGGTCGCAAAACTCGCGGGGAAGTTTGCGCGCCTTGTCGCTCTCTCCGAGGAAAGCGCGATAGTAGTGCGCGACTCCGGCGCTTTTATCCAGGGCGCCGACTGCACGGTCTTCGAGAACGGAACTCCGCGCGTAATCCCGTCGGGGGGAAAACTTGCGTAATACCGCGCACCGCTTTCCGAGCCGAAAAAGAGAATAAACAGTCGCCGCTGGGGATCCGGTTTTACCGGATTCCCCGCGGCTCTTTTATACCGCCAAAAGGCGCAAAATTGGAAATGTCACGAAAATCAGACTGTTTTTATATTGAAATGTCATGAAAAACGGCCATTTTTTATATTGAAATGTCATTTTTGATGTAAACACCAGTCCGATAAAGTGCTTTTCCCCGGAGCCGACGGACATTTTCACTAACACCATAATCCTCAAGAAAGCATCAATTCAAAAACAATATCAAATACTTGACAAATGAAGGAAACGATGATATCATATTATTGCCAAACAAAACTTGATATCGTTGAAAGGGGAGCCCTGTTTTTATACGGGGTGTTATTTCCGTTGCTGTTCGCGCCATTGAATTTGGTAAAAACGCAAATTCCGCTTGGTGTGAACATAGGGGTTTCCTTGTTGATATTAAGTTTTGTTTGGCGACGATTGGAGGCTGCGTTTTTCGTGCGCCGGCTTCGGTCGGCGCACTTTTTGTTTTTCGTCACAGTATTAAACCTCACCCGCTTTTGGCGGTACACAATAAGGGAGCTATCAAGCATGTCAACTGCAAATGCCAAGTATACTTTACTGGTGAACAGCGAAGAAAACCGCAAGCTGTTTTATCACGATGAATGTGATAAATACGATTACCTTACCGCGGTTGCCTGCGGCGCCATAGGCGGTATTGTAGACGTATTTCTTGTCGGCGCGCCCGGAGAAAGTGTTCTCGGAAAATGGAGCGACAAACAAACCGACAACGTTGTACTGGTTTTTGCTAAAAAGATGGGGTGGAAGCCTAAGGCAGGAAACGAAAACAACGTTAACAGTGCCATCGGCTTTTTGGAAAGGCTATCGACATTTAAGGTAAACTATGATCAGAGAAAACCCGGAGACGTAGGAAACGCATTTAACATTGCGCCGGGCACGCATCATATGATGTCACTTGCGCATTCGCCGGATGTTATCGGTCTGTTTTTCTCTATACTCAATCAGTTCACGTCGACCGCTACTTTCGTTTCGGGCGGTCAGCTTGTTACAATTGATACCGAAACTTTCGAACTTCGCGGCGGGAACGTATTGATGAAGATTATGTGCGGGATTGCCACCTGGTTCGGTCATCTGATGTCGGATGTTGCCGGCAGTTCCGGATCTCACAACAGGGGAACCGGTATCGTGATGCCATTTTACGAGTTGTTTGGATTGTGCAAATTCGGCAGTTTGGGTGAAGATAAAAAGGATCTGGCGGCTGTTGCTATGCAGGCGTTTACCGAAGGTTATGACTTTCGTTTCGGAATGACTTTGGCCATACCCGTCGCCGTTACAGAATTATCAATCCGCCTGATTTGGGCCATCAGACGGAAGTTTCAGATGAAGCTCACGCTAAGAGAATGCATACCCACAACAAAAAATAACAACCTTCGAATGATGCTCCTTATCGGGCAGGGCACGTTATGCGTGATGGATGTGGCTGATGCCGCCATTCGTTCAGGCGGAAACTGTCTGGCTTTCTTCTCGCGGTTAAATCTGGTTGCGTGGACTAGACTGCTTACGCTTGTGTTGAATGAAGTGTTGCGACGCGTCGGTATCGCAAAAGACAATCTGGATGAAACTGTCGTTGCCCTCAAACAGGCCAAACTTGCTTTGCAGGAATATCGTGCTGAACTTGAAAAAATTGACGCAAATAAGTTTGACGAAGATACTTCCGCATTTCAATGCCTTGAAGCAGATCTGTCCGGCTTGAGCGAGGAAGAATTCAATGCGGTGATAATCTTTACGCTTGAATCTCTTGGTATCAACTGCCCGTGGGACGGCGATTTCGATGAGTTTATGTCGGACAGCAATAACAAGCTGGTGTTCGGATAATGCTTGGATACGCTATAACAACCCGAGACATTTCAAATTACAAAAACAACAACAGAAAAAGAGGATATTAAAATGCCACTTCCGTTAGTTCTTGGAATCGCCGCAGCGGTCGCCGCCGCCGGAGGCATCGGAGGCAGTGTTCACGGTGCTGTTAAAATGAAAGGCGCTCACACCACGGTAAAATCAACCGAAGAGCGCCACAATAAAAACATACAGCGCTTTGAGACTTGTAATGCCCGGACGTCAAAAAGTATGGATGATCTGGGAAAGACGGAACTGGGAATTCTTGCGAGTTTTCAAGAGTTCTCGGATATAATCGAGCAGATCCAGAATTGTCCTGATTTTGCGGAATTCACTTGCGACTCTGTAGAGCTTCCTCAATACGACAGGGAAGCCATCTCTAAAGTATCAGTCGGCGCCGGAGTTTTGATGGGCGGTATAAGCGGAGCTGCGATGGGAACCGCCGGCGGCTTTGCTGCCGCGGGGGCCACGACTGCTGCCGTTATGGCACTGGGAACCGCGTCAACCGGGACCGCTATCGCTTCTCTTTCGGGAGTAGCTGCTACCAACGCCACTCTGGCCGCTCTGGGAGGCGGCGCGATTGCCGCTGGAGGAGGAGGCATGGCTTTAGGTTCGACCATGCTGGGCGTTACTTCGGCGGGCATAGGGATGCTTGTAGGAGGTATAATATTCAGCATAACAGGCACCACCTTGTCTAAAAAAGCGGATAAGGCATACAAAGAAATGCTTGAGGCCGAAGCAGAGATTAATCTGGTTTGTGCTTATCTTAACAAACTGAATATGATAGCCACCCGGTATTATAGTGTTATGGGAAATGTCGAGCATGTTTACCGGCGTCATCTGAATGCTCTTGATGCTATTGTTAATATCAATAAGAAAACAGACTGGCTGGAGTTCACACCGCAGGAACGGCTGGTAACCCAGAACACAGTGCTGCTTGTTCAGTTGCTGTATAAAATGTGCCAGGTACAGCTGGTTATCAAAGCTGAGAAAGAAAACGAGGTCAATAGCGTAAACAAGGCCGATGTGGATGATTGCATTTCTGCCGCCAATGCTCTTGTGAATGAACGCGGTTTTGAAATTCAACAGTCTAACAAACCGGCAGGCTGGCGGTTTGACGAACAGGAATCATACTGTATAGTTGTTGCCGCACTGCTTTATTATTTCGCAGGATGTGATAACAACGTGTCTAATGAAGAAGCTGCCGTTATAAAGGGTGTTGTTACGCCGATTCTGGATCCGGAGATTGTGACCGACGAAATGGTAACCGAGATTTCGTTGATCGATTCCAAAAACCCATTCACATTCGATGATTTAACAAAATATCTGGCATATGCAAATGTTGAATCCCTTGTCGAATTCAGTGCGTTGATTGAGCAGGTTATCGGTGCCAGCGACGGAATTACCAAAGATGAGAAAGAAGCGAAGGCCAAGTTTGAATCCTATGTGAAAGAGCGAAAAAAAGGAAACTGAAACACGCGGTTTGCCCGTTCCGGCGAGTTTTTCATTTGATATCTTAAATAAGGCAACACCGCAAAACCCGCGCGGGGGCCCCGGTTTTACCGGATCCCCCGCGGCTCTTTTATACCGCCCAAAGGCGCAAAATTGGAAATGTCACGAAAATCAGACTGTTTTTATATTGAAATGTCATGAAAAACGGCCCGTTTTGATATAGAAATGTCATTCTCCTAAAATATTGGCCTTTATATTACGTATTTTTTACTCTCTCCTCTGCCTACGGCCCTGATCAGTCCGAGATCGCGCATCTGTTTCGCGACGGTAAACGCACGCGTTTTTTTAGCCCGAGTATACTGCCGATTTCTTTTTCCGTGATTTGTCCGTTCGCTTTAATAAAATCAAGCACTTTCCGCATTTGCGGAGTGACCTCGGCGGACTTTTCCGGCTCTTCGGCGGGCCCTGCGTTCATATTCGGCAGGTATAATTTTGAAAGTGAGGGAATATACTCCAAAAAAACGTTTTGTCAACGAATTTCGAGCGAATTTTGAGCGAATAGAGCGAATTTTGCGAATATTCGCCCGAGTTTGAGCGAATATTCACACTTTGATTGACCATACCGCGGGGGACCCGGTTTTTCTGGATCCCCCGCGGTATAGTCTTTAAGCAACCCCTTGACTCAGCCCTCGTCTCTGTGCATTATCAGTCTGTAAACCCTTTCGGCCTCGGGTATATCCATCATCGTAATAATACCGGGCGTAAGATTTGACATATCCCGGACCAGCTCGCCGGGGCGCTTGGCCTGTTCGCGCGGATCGTCATACGGCGCTCCGACGGTCACCGATGCGGTCCCGCGTTTGCTGACCGCCGAAATCATGACCGGAGTGTGCGGTTCTATCGAAACGGTATTTATCTTTCCGCGGAAGTACTCCATCACCCGCATATTCGTAACCGCGTAACGCGTCTGTCTGCGGCGCATCAGCGGCAGGATATAAAGAACGTAAATAAAGAAGGCCCCTCCCGCAAAGAACGGCAGGTTGAAAAGAATCTCAAAAATCCCGCCTTCACCCTCGATATAGTTCATGACGGATGCCGCGGCAGCGCCAATCACTCCGCCGCACCATACGAAAGTGAAAGGAATAATGAACAGATATATCGGCTGAAACCGAATCCGTCTCGCGGGCTGCCCGGTCCATTTGACGTATTCTCCCGGGATGAGATAGTCGCTCCAGACCGCCGTCCATTCGCTGTAGTAATCGCTCATACCCAAATACCTTACGAAACGATTTATTCGGATATATTATAATCCGTTTCTTCCCCAAAGTCAATATCCGCGATCCAACTGAAAGATTTTACCGTAAAGCGTAAAATGTTTCAGTGGAAGTGAAAGATTTTTGCGATTTTAGTAAAATGTTTCAGTATAAGTGAAAGATTTTCTTGACTTTTGTAAAATGTTTCAGTATAATATTACTGAAAAACCCGAAAGAGGTGCGGATTCATGATTGTAAGAAACAGATATCTTGATGAAATCAGGGGCTTTTACGACAGCGATCTCATCAAAGTAATAGTCGGGATCAGAAGGTGCGGAAAATCGGTGATACTCGACACCGTCCGCTCCGAGATATCCGAAAAGACCGACAACGTTATATATCTGAATTTTGAAAACGCGGCTACTCTGGAAGCGATAGGCGACTGCATGGGACTCATCCGTTACGTGGAAAAAAACCGCAAACCCGGAAAGTGCTACGTTTTTCTGGACGAGATACAGCTGCTCGACAGATGGGCGGACGCGGTAAAGACGCTGCGCCTTTCGGACAATTCGGTCTTTGTCACCGGGTCGAATTCGACCCTTCTTTCAAAAGACGTTCTGTCTATGCTCAGCGGTCGGGAGGTATCGTTCAGGATCCGTCCTTTCGTCTACAAGGAGATTGCGGAATACGCAAAAGAGCTGGGCAAAACGGTAACTCCGCTTGATTATCTGATATGGGGCGGCTTCCCGAAAAGGTTTGAAACGGCAAGCGAAAGCGAAAGCATCAGATATCTCAGCGAGCTCGAGGATACTATCGTAATTAACGACCTGATAAAAAGATATAAAATCAAAAAAGAGATGCTTTTCAGGAGGATCGTCGGCTTCGTTTTCAAAAGCAACTCGCGGATCTTCTCAAGCAAATCGGTTCACGATTATATCAAAAACGAATACGTCAACTGTTCGATCAATACCGTCGTCAAGTACCTGAGTTATCTACGCGACGCCTTCGTTATCGAAGAAATACCGCAGTATTCAACCAAAGCCAAACGCGATCTGATCTACTACGGGAAACTGTACCTCGCGGACGTCTGCTTCAATTCGCTTCGCGCCGAAAACAACCGCTTCGATCTTGATCACAATCTTGAAAACGTCGTTTACAATGAACTGGTCTATATGGGCTATTCGGTCAAGCTCTATTCAAACGCGGGAAAAGAGATCGACTTTATGGCAAACAAAGGCGGTAAGATCTACTTCATTCAGGTCGCGTACAGCGTTGTCGACGGCAAGGCGTACGGCAGAGAAATGGCCGCGTTTAACAACATGGACAACAGCGCGCAGAAAATACTGATTACTACCGACGATATTGATTATTCGACAAGCACCGTCAGACATATACGGTTCAGCGATTTTCTAATGATGCAAGAACTGTGAGCGCTTCGTTCAACGCAGCAGAGGGTGAAGCCCGAAATCCGGGTTTCACCCTCTGCTGTGTTAAAGTTAAATATGATTACTTCGCCGATTCTTCAACGGCGACGGCTACCGCGACGGTCGCGCCGACCGTCGGGTTGTTGTCCGACTGCGTTTTTTCGTTTCACTGTTAATATCTGAATGGATTTGGGTCGATGAAGGTAACGATATAGTCTTTTATTGTTGTTAAATCCGACTCCGGGTTATACATAACGTATAGATCATCCTTAAAAATTAGTTCAACAATCTCTCCATCGTCCTTAATTTCGTAAGTCAATGTCTTTGATTTTACCGCAACGGCAACTTCGGGTGATACTCCGGATATTGAAAATATTTCAGCATCGAATTCATATTCCGGACTCCATCCATTAGGCGTCACCATGCCTCCTTGAACCTTACTGTTACAGATTTTACCGGAAATCATATCACTTTCGATGTGCTTTCCCATTTTATAATGACAATAACTATCGTCTTGCAATACATTTTCATAATGTTCCGTCCATGAAAACAACCTGTCGCCTGTTTCATCATCAGTTTTGGGCGCGGCAGTATTGTCCGTCGCGGGACCGTTCCCGTTGAATAAATCTGATTTCCTCAGGTTCGGGACGATCGCAAATACACAAACGATGACCAGGCACGCAACTGCGGCAACAGCAGCCAATTTGAATGCCGCCGCAATGGAACCCCATTTTACCCAGGAAATGCCGGGGCGCCTTGTGGTCGGCTGCTTTTCGGCTCCTGCGATGAGCCTGTCATCGATATCGCCGATAGCCTGTCTCATAATATCTTCTTTCATGTGATAAACCCTTCTTTCTTCAAGTGTCGGGCAAGGTCATCCCTTGTCCTTTTCAGCATCATGAGGACCCGGCTTTTACCGAAACCGTACCTTTGGCAGATGCTCTCTATGGAATCATAGTGCCAGTACCGCCTGATAAAAACGTTCCTCTTTGTTTCGTCGATGGAGAATAAAAACCGTGAAATCTCACGTGACAGCTCGGCTTGTTCAAGTCCTTCTTCGAAATCGCCGCCGGATACCATTTCCGCAATCTCGTCAAGAGACTGAGTGATCTCGGACGGAATCCGCTTTTGCCGCTTGTTCTTTTTCCACCGGTTGATGGCAATCTCTCTTGTGAGCTTGCCGAGATAGGTTTTCAGATTCGCGGGATTCTGCGGCGGGATACTGTTCCAGGCGGCGAGCAGCGCGTCGTTAAAGACTTCTTCCGCGTCAAGCCGGTCACGGAGCACGTTGTTAGCGATATACATACAATAATCTTCGTATTGTTTTTTTGCTTCGCTGACAGCGTCCTCGTTCCTGTCAAGGAACATTTGGACTATTGCACGGTCATCCACGTTTTCCCTCCTTCCCGAATGAAAAGGCCTTTCACTCTAATACCCAACAAAAAAACGGGTTGATCACATTTTTTAGCGAAAAAATTGAAACAGCATCAAAGGTAATATACACTGATGCGGGTAAGCTTGGAAAACGGTTTGATCCGTTGTTGACTTTTTCTGAATTGTATAGTAAAATAATCGCAAACCTGCGCATTTCGCTGTTTTAAATGATATGCAAACGTGCGCACTGCGTTGTTTTGAACGTTGAACAAACCCGCGCGCTCGCTGATATAAAGGCAGAGTTAAGGCAATACCGCACAATTCGCGTGCGTAGATTGCCGAGTTATTTTTGTGCCTGTTTTTGCTGAGAAATCGCAGAAACACTGCGGTTTTTCAAGATTTCGACGTCAATACCGGCATCAAAAGAGCCGGCAAGATTTGTGCGTCGAATTGTGCGATATTGCCTTAAAATAAAATATGATTACTTCGCCGATTCTTCAACGGCGACGGCTACCGCGACGGTCGCGCCGACCGTCGGGTTGTTGCCCGACTGCGTTTTTTCTTTTCTTCGCTCCGAGAAGCGATTTTTGAGAATATTCGCCCGGGGCTGAGCGAATAGTGCGAATTTCAGCGGTTCTATAAAACCCTCTGCGAGGGACCCGGTTTTACCGGATCCCCCGCGACTCTTTTATATCGCCAAAAGGCGCAAAATTGGAAACGTCACGAAAATCGAACTGTTTTGATATGAAAACGTCATTTTTCATAAAAACCCATCATCTCTTCCTTTGATCTCAAGTGGATTTTTCTCATTCTGGTGCCTCCAAAAAGGGACCTGAATTTCGGCATTTCGGCACAAAAAACAATTAGTCCCATCATTAGTGAAAAACACAAAAATGATGGGACTAATTCATAGTTGTTTTATTGATGTTTCTATGCGATCAAATGATGCATTCAAATCAAAAGAAAGATGTATCCAAGATGTTAGAAACATCAATGTTTATTGATGCTTTGCTTCCTTTACTTCGCGCTCTCTTCGACTGCCACAGCAACCGCAACGGTGGCTCCCACCATCGGGTTGTTGCCCATGCCGATCAGGCCCATCATCTCGACGTGAGCCGGGACGGAGGAGGATCCGGCGAACTGAGCGTCGGAGTGCATCCTTCCCATCGTGTCGGTCATGCCGTAAGAGGACGGACCGGCGGCCATGTTGTCGGGATGAAGCGTTCTGCCCGTGCCTCCGCCAGAGGCGACCGAGAAGTACTTCTTTCCGTTCTCGACGCACCACTTCTTGTAGGTGCCGGCGACCGGATGCTGGAATCTCGTCGGATTGGTCGAGTTACCGGTGATCGATACGCCGACCTTCTCGAGGCGCATGATCGCTACGCCTTCGGGAACGTTGTCGGCGCCGTAGCAGCGAACGTTTCCGCGTGCGCCCTTCGAGAAGCGGACCTCGCGTACTATCGAGACTTCTTCGGTGTAGGGATCGAACTGCGT